>NZ_DAIPIW010000086.1:0-9659 GCF_036770585.1 Yoonia sp.
TCTTCAACAACATCAGCCAGTTGTGGAACCACAACCAGTTCTGGGAGATGATGGGCCCGGGCGACAGCAAGATGCCGCCAGAGCTGGAAAAGGCGCTGGTCGAAAACTTCGGGTCTGTTGACGACTTCAAGTCGAAATTCTCGGCCGCAGGCGCAGGGCAGTTCGGGTCGGGCTGGGCCTGGCTGGTCAAGAACGCCGATGGTTCGCTGGCCGTGACCAAGACGGAAAACGGCGTGAACCCGCTCTGCTTCGGTCAGACTGCACTGCTGGGCTGCGATGTCTGGGAACATTCCTATTACATCGACTTCCGCAACAAGCGTCCGGCCTATCTGACCAACTTCCTCGACCATCTGGTCAACTGGGAAAACGTCGCAAGCCGCATGTAAGCGGCGCGCTTCTGGACAAACACGAAAGCCCGTGGGACATCTCCTGCGGGCTTTTTTGTCGGGGAACGGGATGACGGGACCAAGTCTGGATCGGATCAGGGCAGCGCAGGCGGCGCTTGCGGGGCGGGTGATCGAAACGCCGGTCTTGCCGCTGGCCTCGGCCCGCTGGGACGGGATACTGCCGGACTGCGCCAGCGTGACGCTGAAGCTGGAGCTGTTCCAGCAGGCGGGGTCTTTCAAGGCGCGCGGGGCCTATCTGGGGATCGCGGGCCTGCCAGAGGTGGAGCGGTCGAAAGGCGTCGTCGCCGCCAGCGGGGGCAACCATGCGCTTGCGGTCTCATGGGCGGCACAGGCGGCGGGTGTGGATGCGCTGATCTGCATGCCGCGTGCCACCGACCCCGCGCGCGTCGCAGGCTGCAAGGCGCTGGGCGCGACGGTCACCCTGCACGACGACATGGCCAGCGCCTTTGCCGCGATGAACGCGGCGGCAGACCAAGGCCGCGTCCTGATGCACCCCTTCGAGGCAGAGCACATGATCCTCGGGTCTGCGACCTGCGGGGCGGAATATCTGGCGCAGGCGCCGCAGGTGGACACCTTTGTCATTCCGGTCGGTGGCGGCGGGATGATCAGCGGCATGGCCGCGGCGATCAAGCAACTGCGGCCGCAGGCGACCGTCATCGGGGTCGAGCCTGTCGGGGCGGACAGCATGACACGCAGCCTTGCCGCCGGCGCGCCGGTGCGGCTTGATCATGTGGCGACGATTGCAGACAGCCTTGGCGCACCGCTTGCCATGCCGATGACCTTTGCCGTGGCGCGCGACCATGTGGACGCGATCGTCACGATCGACGATGGCGAAATGCTGCGCGCGATGGACCGTTTCCAGACCATCCTGCGGATCACCGCCGAGCCTGCCTGTGCCGCATCGCTCGCCGCCATTCTGGGGCCGCTGAGAACCAGACTTGCCGGGCGGCATGTGGGGATCGTGGCGTGCGGATCGAATATCTCGCTTGCCCGCTACGCCGAACTGATGCGCGCGTCAGACGTCTGAGCGCAGCAGCTTTTCCAGCTCGGCGATATCGCTTGCGACCTGCACGAAGGCCAGAATATCGTCGCCGGCAAAGCCCTGTTCGACGATATGTTCCAAAAGCGTCATGAGCGGGTCCCAGAAGCCGCCGACATTCAACAGGATCACCGGCTTGCTGTGCAGCTTGAGCTGCCGCCATGTCAGCACCTCGAAGAACTCGTCCATCGATCCGGCCCCGCCGGGCAGGACGACAACCGCCTCGGCATTCATGAACATGACTTTCTTGCGCTCGTGCATCGTCTCGGTGACGATGAACTGGTCGAGATCACGCTTGCCGACCTCCCAGTCCAGCAGATGTGTCGGGATCACGCCGAAGGTGGCGCCGCCCGCCTCTTGGACGGCCTTGGCGACACGCCCCATCAGGCCGACATCGCCCGCGCCGTAGACAAGCCGCCAGCCGTTCGCCGCGATCATCCGGCCCGTGGCCTCGGCGGCCCTTGCATAGGCCGCGTCGCGCCCGTCACGTGAGCCACAATAGACACACACTGATTTGAGATTGTCCGACATTCGCGCTCCTTTTACCGTGCTTGCTTTACGGGTCATAGCGGCGTTGCTAACTTGCCTCAACCGAATGCGGTGGGGGCGGCCGGTGACAGGCGCTGCAATAGGGGCGAAGGCGTGACGGAACAGGATACTCCGAAGGGCAGATCGGTCCTTCTTGGCGCTGTGTTTGCGGTTCTCCTTGTGGGCGCGGCGTCCGTGTTACTGCTCGAGACAGAGGTTTCACTGGAAACCGGGGCCGGGACCACTGCCCCTGAGGATCCCGTGGTTGCCGATGCGCCCGATGCGCCCGAAACGACCGCCCCGTCAGTCGTCGCGGAAGAAACCCTGCCCGAGGTCGTGGCCGAGGCGCCGCCCGCGCCGCCCGAACCGCTTGCCCCCTCGTTCGATACCTTCCGCGTCGAGACCGACGGCAGCATGGTGATCGCGGGCCGCGCCGCGCCGGGGCAGATCGTCGATATCGTGCTTGCGGGCGAAGCGATCGACCGGGTGACCGCCGACGATATCGGGGCCTTCGTGGCCTTCAGCTTTGCAGGTCCGTCCGACCAGCCGCGCAGGCTGCTTCTTGTGGCCGATCCTGATGGCTTGGCGGTGGAATCCCTGACCAGCTATATCGTCGCCCCGATTGCGGCCCCCGTTGTTCTGGCCGAGGTCGAACCGGTGACCGACGACAGTCCCGTGCTGGCAGAACCCGTCGGGGAAGCAGCGCCGGTGACCGATGCCGAAACCCCGACGCCAGAGGACATCACAGCCGCCGATACATCCGTCCCCGTGATCGCCGAAACGGCGACCGACGCGCCCGATGATGCACCGCTGGTCGAGACCACGCCGGCCGCCCCGCCGACCGTCTTGCAGGCCGACGCGCAAGGCGTCCGCGTGGTGCAGGGCGCGCAGGCCGCAGCGACCGACAACGTGGCGCTCGATGCGATCACCTATGACGCGCAGGGCGAGGTGCAGCTTTCGGGCCGTGCGACCTCGGATCAGGGCGAAGTGCAGGTCTATATCGACAACCAACCTCTGGCCGCCGCACCGATCACCGCCGGGGACTGGCGGCTCGATCTGCCCAGCCTCGACACCGGCGTCTATACGCTGCGCGTGGACGAGGTCGATACCGTGGGCACCGTGGTCTCGCGGATCGAAACGCCGTTCAAACGGGAAGAACCCGCCGAGGTCGCCGCCGTTCTGGCCGAGGAGACCGCGCAGGAAGGGTTCGAGGTCGCCGTGCGCACCGTGCAGCCGGGATCGACGCTTTGGGCCATCGCCGAGGCGACCCTTGGGTCGGGCATCCTCTATGTCGAGGTTTTCGAGGCCAACCGCGACCTAATCCGCGATCCCGACCTGATCTATCCGGGCCAGATCTTCCGCATCCCGGGCGTCACCGAATAAGGTCGCTTCCGTCTGGTCTTATCCGGCGCGGGTCCCTATTTATGGGCACCGCAGACCGGAGACCCCATGCGTAGCCTGACGAAAACCCAAACCAATCTCGACGATGCCCGCATTCAGGGCTGGACTGTCATCAAGCGGGTGATCCCCTACCTGTGGCCCGAGGGTCAGAGCTGGGTGAAGCAGCGGGTGGTCATCGCGCTTGCGGTGCTGGTTCTGGCCAAGGTGATTGCGGTCACCACACCTATTTTCTACAAGCAGGCGGTCGATGCGCTGGCACCCGAGGGGGCCGAGGCCGCGACTGTTCTGGGGCTGGGTGCTGTCGGGCTGACACTGGCCTATGGCATGGCGCGGCTGATGACCGTGGGGTTCCAGCAGTTGCGCGATGTGATCTTCACGCGGGTGGGGCAAAGGGCGTTGCGGCAACTGGCGCTGGAAACCTTTACCCATATCCACCGTTTGTCGCTGCGCTATCACATCACCCGCAAGACGGGGGGGCTGTCGCGCATCATCGAGCGCGGGGTGAAGGGCGTGGATTTCCTTTTGCGGTTCCTTTTGTTCTCGATGGGGCCGCTGGTGCTGGAACTCTTGATGATTTCGGTGGTTCTCTTTTTTCTCTTCGACGTCTGGTATCTGGCCGTCGTCGTGGTGACCATCGCGCTTTACGTCTGGTTCACCTTCAAGGTGACCGAGTGGCGCGTGAAGATCCGCAAGGAAATGAACGATCAGGACACCGACGCCAACCAGAAGGCCATCGACAGCCTGCTGAACTTCGAGACCGTCAAGTATTTCGGGGCCGAACGCTGGGAGGCCGACCGCTATGACAGCGCGATGGCGCATTACGAAGTGGCCGCGATCCGCACCAACTATTCGCTGGCCTTCCTGAACTTCGGCCAGTCTTTCCTGATCACCGGCGGGTTGGTCGCGGTGATGGTCATGGCCGCCATCGGCGTGCAGCAGGGCGATCTGACCGTGGGCGATTTCGTCATGGTCAACGCCTATATGATCCAGATCACGATGCCGCTGAACTTTCTCGGCACTGTCTACCGCGAGATCCGGCAGGCGCTGATCGACATGGGCGATATGTTCGACCTTCTGGGCCAACCGGCCGAGGTCACGGACAAGCCGGATGCCAAAGCGTTGCAGGTCAGCGGGGGCAGGGTCACGATGAAGGACGTTGTTTTCGGCTATGACGACGCGCGCCCCATCCTCAAGGGGATCAATCTGGATGTGGCCCCGGGAGAGACGGTGGCGATTGTGGGCTCGTCCGGGTCGGGGAAGTCCACAATTGGCCGGCTTTTGTTCCGCTTTTATGACGTCGGCGGCGGGGCCCTCCTGATCGACGGGCAGGATGTGCGCGACGTGACGCAGGAAAGCCTGCACGCGCAGATCGGTGTCGTGCCGCAGGATACGGTCCTGTTCAACGACACGGTGCGCTACAATATCGCCTATGGCCGCCCCGACGCATCCCATGACCAGATCATCGCGGCGGCGCGGGCGGCGAAGATCCACGACTTCATCGCCAGCCTGCCCGATGGTTACGAAACAACGGTGGGCGAGCGGGGCCTGAAGCTGTCGGGCGGCGAGAAGCAGCGCGTGGGCATTGCCCGCACCCTGCTGAAGAATCCGCCGATCCTGCTTCTGGACGAGGCGACATCGGCGCTGGACACCGAGACCGAGCTGGAGATTCAGGCCGAACTGAAACTGATGGGCGAGGGGCGCACGGTGATCACCATCGCGCATCGGCTCTCGACGATTGCCGATGCCGACCGGATCGTGGTGCTGGAGAATGGCGTGATCGTCGAAGAGGGCAAACATGATGATCTGATTGCCCGCGACAGTCGCTATGCGCATCTGTGGAACCGCCAGTCCGAGGAAGCCGAGCTTGTGGCGGAACAGCAGGCGAAGCAATCGTGATGGCGAATAACCGTTCTGCGGGTCGCATCGCTCTTGTTCATCCCGCCGCCTTCACGATATGAACGCGGCCAACCGGATTTGATCCAGCCTTGATGGGGGGCGACAGGTGAGCGACAGCGACAGTTTTATCAACGAGGTCACCGAAGAGGTCCGCCGCGAAAAGCTTTACGGCTATTTGCGGCGCTATGGCTGGATCGCGGTGGTCGTGGTGCTTGCGCTGGTCGGCGGGGCGGCCTTCAACGAATATCGCGCGGCACAGGCGCGCGCCGCCGCCGAAGCCACGGGCGACGCCTTGCTTGCGGCCTTTGTGATCGACGATCCGCAGGCCCGCGCCGCGGCGATGGCCGGGATCGAGACGACGGGCGCATCCGCCGCTGTCGCCCTTTTGTTGCGGGCCGCGACACAGCAAGAGGCAGGCGATGACGCCGCTGCCGCCGCAACGCTTGCGGAACTGGCCACGGCTGGAGGTATTCCCGACCTCTACCGCGACCTTGCCACGCTGAAGGCGGCCATGCTGCCGACCGGTGATCTTGCCACCCGCCGCGCCAGCCTCGAGGCGATTTCAGCGCCCGGTCGCCCCTTTGCCCTTTTGGCGCAGGAACAGCTTGCCTTTCTGGCGCTGGAGACCGGCGACAGGCAAGCTGCGCTGACCATCCTGCGCCAGATCAACGAGGCGGCCGAGGCGACACGCGGGTTGCGTGAACGGGCCCAGACCCTCATGGTGGCGCTGGGTGATCCGCTGCCCGAACCCGTCAACCAGTAGCCGGATTGGATGTGACTGCCGTGACCGTAAAAGCCCTCGTTGCCGGAGTTCTTGGCCTGACGCTTCTTGCGGCTTGTGGCGAGGATGAAATCATCCTGCCCGGAGACCGCTTCGACATCCGCCCCGAGACAGTGACCCAGAACGTGGCCGCGCCGATCAGCCTGCCTGCCGCGCGTCAGAATGCCGAGTGGACGCACCTGAACGGGTCGGCCAGCCATGCAATCGCGCATCCGGCGCTGGGTTCGACGCTTGCGTCGGTTTTCAGCGTTCCCATCGGTGAAGGCGACAGCGACCGCGCGCGCATCACCGCCCATCCGGTCGTGGCGGGCGGCATTGTCTACACGCTGGATGCGCGGGCGCGGGTGACGGCAAGCTCTGCTGCCACAGGTGCCACAGTCTGGACGCGCGACCTGACCCCGCGCCGCGACGGCAACGATGACGCCTCGGGGGGCGGGTTGACTGTCAGCGACGGTCTGCTTTTCGTCTCGTCCGGCTTCGGCGCGCTTTCGGCCCTTGATGCAGCGACAGGCGAGACCCGCTGGGTGCAGGACCTCGATGCGCCCGCGGTTGCGCCGGCGACGGTGCGTGGCGATCTTGTCTATGTGGTGGGACGTGACAGCACCGCATGGGCCCTGAACATCGGCAATGGGCGCATCGCCTGGCAGCGGTCGCGTGCGCCATCGGTCGCGAATTTCGCAGGCAGCGCCGCACCGGCCGTATCGGGTGATTATGTGGTCTTCCCTTTCCCTTCGGGCGAGGTTCTGGCGACCTATCCGCTTGGCGGGATCGAGCGGTGGTCGTCGGTCGTCTCGGGCGCGCGTCTGGGCAGTGCGACCTCGCTGGTGACGGATATCTCGGGTGATCCCGTGATCGCGGATGGTCGTGTCTATGTCGGCAACTTCGGCGGGCGGACCGTGGCCTTCGATCTCGACAGTGGCGAACGGCTGTGGACGGCCCGCGACGGGACTGTCAGCCCGGTCTGGCCGGTCGGCAATGCGGTCTTCCTGCTCAATGACATCAACGAACTTGTGCGTTTGAACGCCGCCACCGGCGAGGCCGTCTGGCGCGTCGCCCTGCCGCGTTTCGAGGACGAGGAAGACACCCGCCGCCAGCGCAGCGTCTTCAGCCACTTCGGTCCGGTTCTGGCCGGTGGGCGGCTGGTCGTCACCTCGTCGGATGGGCTGATCCGGTCCTTCGATCCCGTTTCGGGCAATCTGATCGGCCAGACCGCGCTACCGGGCGGGTCCGCTACGGGTCCGGTGATTGCGGGCGGCACGCTTTATGTCGTCAGCAAGGACGGGCAACTCCACGCTTTCCGTTGACGCGGCATTGGTGTATCGGGCGGGTCTAATCCGTCAGGAGCCGGTTCATGAGCTTTACCCTTGCCATCGTGGGGCGTCCGAATGTGGGCAAGTCCACCTTGTTCAACCGTCTGGTCGGCAAGAAGCTGGCGCTTGTCGATGACCAGCCCGGGGTGACGCGCGACCTGCGCGAGGGCGAGGGCCGGATCGCCGATTTGCGCTTTACCGTGATCGACAGCGCCGGTCTGGAAGAGGCGACAGATGACAGCCTGCAAGGCCGGATGCGCCGCCTGACGGAACGTGCCGTCGAGATGGCCGATGTCTGCCTGTTCATGATCGACGCGCGGGCCGGGCTTTTGCCCGCGGACGAGGTTTTCGCCGATATCCTGCGCCGCAAGAACGCCAATGTGATCCTTGCCGCCAACAAGGCCGAGGGCAGGACGGCGGATGCCACGATCCTCGAAGCCTATGCCCTTGGGCTGGGCGAGCCGATCCGCCTGTCGGCCGAACACGGCGAGGGGCTGGTCGATCTTTACAACGCGCTGCTGCCCATCGCCGAAGGCAAGGCCGCGCAGGCCGAGGCCGACACGCCCGAAACGGACGTCGATGTCGGCGACGACGACGAGGATACGGCCCGCGTCCCGACCCGCGCGCGCCCCTTGCAGATTGCCGTGGTGGGCCGTCCCAATGCGGGCAAGTCCACGCTGATCAACAAGATCATCGGCGAAGAACGCCTGCTGACCGGCCCCGAAGCGGGGATCACCCGCGATGCGATCTCGGTTCTGACGGACTGGGGCGATGTGCCGATGCGGATCTTCGACACCGCAGGCATGCGCAAGAAGGCCAAGGTGCAAGAAAAGCTGGAAAAGCTGTCGGTGTCCGATGGTCTGCGGGCGGTCAAGTTCGCCGAAGTCGTGGTCGTGTTGCTGGATGTGGAAATCCCCTTCGAACAGCAGGACCTGCGCATCGCCGATCTGGCCGAGCGCGAGGGGCGGGCGGTTGTCGTCGCGGTGAACAAATGGGACACCGAGGACGACAAGCAGGACAAGCTGCGCGAGTTGAAGGACAGTTTCGAGCGTCTGCTGCCGCAGTTGCGCGGCGCGCCGCTGGTCACGGTCTCGGCCAAGACGGGCAAGGGGCTGGACCGCTTGCAGCAGGCGATCATGCGCGCGCATGAGGTCTGGAACCGCCGCGTGACGACAGCGCAGTTGAACCGCTGGCTGACGGGGATGCTGGAACAGCACCCGCCACCGGCCCCGGGTGGCAAGCGGATCAAGATGCGCTATGCCACGCAGGTCAAGACGCGGCCACCGGCTTTCGTCGTGATGACCTCGCATCCCGACATGGTGCCGGAGAGCTATAAACGCTATCTTGTCAACGGGTTGCGCACCGACTTTGACATGCCGGGCACACCGATCCGGCTTTATCTGCGCGATCAGGGCGACAAGAACCCCTATAAGGACAAGAAGTCGTCCCAGCCCTCGCGCCTGTCAAAGCACCTCAAGAAGGGGTAGCGGCACGGGCCCTCAGCGTCAGTCCGAGCAATGCGACAATGCCAAGGGCGGCAAGGGCCGAGACGCCCCATAGGTCCAATTGGTTGGCGACGATGATGCCGACCAGCGCCCAGATCACCGTCAGCGCGTATGAGGGTGCGGCAGTGCGCAGGATGACCGGCGTCGCGACGACCAGCGCGCCGGTGATCCCGATATAGGCCCAGCCAGTGGCGTCCGTCAGCACGCCATAGCCCGCTGCCGTGCTGCCTAATGCGACGAAAGACGCAGCCGTCAGCCAGCCGGCATAGATGCCGACAGGCACCTTGAACCACCAATGATCCTTGGCGGGGGCGCGCAGCAGGGCCATGATCGCCCCTGCCGCCATGATGAAGATCGTGACGGTGGCCCAGACGGCCGATGCGTTTGCGATGGCGAGCCACGGCGTGCCGACGCCCAGACTGACGATCAACGGCAGGCGGGCACGGTTCCACGCCGGATTGGTCTTCCGCTTGGCGATCCCATAGACGGCCGAGACCACAAGCCAGCCATAGATCAGCCCCCAGATCGCAAAGGCGTAGCCAGCGGGCTGGATCGGCGGCTCGATCTGCGGGATCGGCAGTTGATCGGCACGAAAGCCGCTGAAAGGGCTGGTCAGGGCGGGCGAGACGACAAAGGTGATCGTCAGAACCAATGTGATCAGTGCGTAATACCGTCCCATATCTAGACCAACCGCCCATCGGCGCTGATGTGCGTGGCCCCCTGCAGGTAGGGGTGCAGCACCTGCGGCAGATCGACCGCACCATCCGCCTGCTGGCCATTCTCGACCACCGC
>NZ_DAIPIW010000017.1:0-17518 GCF_036770585.1 Yoonia sp.
GGACCCTGCTGGCCGTCGATGCGGACCACATCGTGCGCGCGGTCTCGGTGCAGGTCGTGCATATCGCCGACGATCAGGTCTATGTGCGCGGTGCTTTCCCGGATGGCCTGCAACTGATCGCGTCTGGACCACAGCGCGTGACTGTCGGCCAGACGGTCGTGCCGCAACCTGCCAGCTAACCGGACAAGGGGAGAGAAGACATGGAAACGCTGACCTTCCGCCAGCCGCGTCTTGTCGCGCTGATCATTCTGGTTCTTGTCTCGGCGGGCCTATCCTCGTTCCTGTCGCTGGGACGACAGGAAGACCCCACCATCACGAATATCTTCGGGACCATCACCACCCAGTTCCCCGGGGCCGACCCCCAGCGGGTCGAGGCGCTGGTCACCGCCGAACTGGAAGAAGAGCTGCAAAAGATCGCCGAGATCGACACGATCACTTCCGTGTCGCGCACCGGCGTTTCCATCGTCTCGATCGAACTGCGCGAGACCCTGGATCACGCAAGGATCGAGCAGGCCTGGACCGACACGCGCGAGGCGATTGCCGATGCGCGCAGCCGGTTTCCCGCCGGCGTGCTGGCCCCCGATTTCGATTCCGAAGGGATCGCCGCCTATTCCGGGGTGATCGCCGTGACGGCGACCGCGCCTGATATCCCGCTGGAATTGCTGGCCCGCCATGCCGAGGCGCTGGGCGACCGTCTGCGCAGCATCCCCGGCACCCGTGCGGTCAACCTCTTCGGTCTGCCCCAGGAAGAGGTGCAGGTGACCGTCGATCCGGCGCGCGCTGCGGCACTTGGCCTTTCCGTGCCCGAGATCGCCGCCCGCATCGCCGAGGCGGATGGCAAGGTGCAGGCCGGACGGCTTCAGGGCGGTGTCGATGTCAACATCGGCGTCAGCGGCGAGATCGAAACGCTGGAACGCCTGCGCGCAATCGTGCTGCGCGAGGCGCAAGGCGGCGCCGCCCTGCGCTTGGGCGATATCGCCGAGATCACGCGCGGGCCAAAGTCGCCGGTCGATGAAATGGCCTTTGCCAATGGCAGCCGCGCCATCCTGATCGGCACGCTGGCACAGGATGGCCAGCAGATCGACCGCTGGATGGGCTTTGTCCGCGCGGAACTGGCCGCAGGGCAGGATTTGGTCCCGCTGGGCATCGCCGAGACGCTGCTGTTCGACCAGAGCACCTATACGCTCGCCCGGTTGTCAGAGGTCGGTCTCAACATGGCGATCGGTGTGGCGCTTGTCGTGCTTGTCCTGCTGGTCACGCTGGGCATCCGGACGGCCCTGATCGTGGCCGCCGTTCTGCCGGTCGTGTCGCTGGCGACGCTGGCGACGATGAACATGATCGGCCTGCCGATCCACCAGATGTCCGTCACCGGCCTGATCGTGGCGCTGGGCCTGCTTGTCGATGCGGCAATCGTCATGGCCGACGAGGTGCGCAGGCGTCTCAATGACGGGATGGGGCGCGAAGCGGCGGTCGCGGACGCGGTGCGGCGTCTGGCGGCGCCGCTTTTCGCTTCGACCGTGACCACGGCCCTCGCCTTTACGCCGATGATCCTTCTGCCCGGTCCGGCGGGGGATTTCGTCGGTGCCATCGCGATTGCTGTGGTGCTGATGCTGTTCTGGTCGCTGCTGATCGCGCTGACGGTCACGCCTGCCGTCGCAGGCTGGGTCCTGCCGACCCAAGGCAAGGGCGGGGCGCTGTCACAAGGTCTGCAGGCCGAATGGCTGGCCCGGGCCTTTGCCGGTTCGATCCGGCTGGCCGTGACATATCCGATCCGCGCGATTGCGCTGTCGCTGATCCTGCCCGCCCTCGGTTTTGCGTCTTTCCCCACACTCACGGCGCAGTTCTTCCCCGGGGTCGAGCGGGACCAGTTCTATATCGAGGTCAGCATGCCCGCAGGCACGGCCATCACACAGACGGCCCAAGTCGCACAGCAGATGGATGCCATCCTGCAGGCCGATGCCGGTCTGCGCAGCATCTTTTGGACCATCGGCGCCTCGGCCCCGTCGTTCTACTACAACATCGTCGGAGGCCGCAGTCAGGAACCCGGCTTTGCCCATGCCATGGTGACAACGCGGACCGATGCGGACGCCGCCCGCATGGTGGCCGCGTTGCAAGAGAGGTTCGACCGCGACTTTCCACAAGCGCAGGTGATCGTGCGCGGTCTTGTGCAGGGTCCGCCCGTCGCCGCACCCGTCGAGATCAAGATACAAGGGCAGGATATGGCGACCCTGCGCGCCTTGGGTGACGAGGTGCGGGCGATCATGGCCGACCTCGATCTTGTCACGCAGGCGCGGGCCGGGGTGTCCGGCGGGGCACCGCAGGTCCGGTTTCAGATCGACGAGGACAAGGCGAGCGCCCTTGGTCTGAACGTGGTCGATATCGCGCGGCAACTGGATGCGGCGCTGGTCGGGGTGACCGGCGGGTCGCTGGTCGAGGGCAACGAGCAGCGCGACGTGCGCGTCCGCTATGGCGAAACACTGCGCGGGGACCTTCAGGCCATCGCCGATCTGCCGATCCTGCTGCCGAATGCGCCTGCCATCTCTGCCACGGGGGCCTTTCCCGCCGTGCCGCTTTCCGAAATCGCGACGCCGGTGCTGGAGCCCGCCCAAAGTGTCGTCACCCGCGTCGATGGTATCCGCGAAAACGTCGTTCAGGCCTTCCTTGTCCCCGATGTGCTGCCGCAAGAGGCGCTGGATCTCGTGCTGCAAGCGATGCAGGCAAAGGGGTTCGCGGCGCCCCCGGGCTATACGGTCAGTCTTGGGGGCGACAGTGACGCGCGCAGCAATACGGTGGGGAACCTGATGACCTCGGTCGGGCTGATCGTGACCCTGACGGTGGCGACGATCGTTCTGACCTTCAATTCCTTCCGTCTGGCGGCGGTCACGCTGGTGGTCTGCGTGCTGGCGGCGGGTCTGTCGATCCTGTCGCTGGCGGTGATGCAATATCCGTTCGGCATCGTGGCGATCATCGGGGTGATCGGGTCGATCGGGGTGTCGATCAATGCGGCCATCATCATCCTTACCGCGCTCCAGGCCGACCCGAAGGCCGCGGCGGGCGACACGGGCGCGATGGTGCGGGTTGTCACCGGATCGAGCCGTCATATCATCTCGACCACGGTGACGACCTTCGGGGGGTTTCTGCCGCTGATCCTCGATGGTGGGGCCTTCTGGCCGCCCTTCGCGGTCGCGATTGCGGGCGGGGTGCTGTTGTCGACGGTGGTCAGCTTCTACTTCACGCCGCCGATGTTCGCGCTGGTCTATCGCCGCCGCGCCGCCCCCGCCGCGGCCGATGCGTCATGCGGGGATGCGGCCATGCCGGTCCGGTTGGCCGCCGAGTAGCGCAAAACGGGCTGATCCATGGGACAGCGGGCCGCCCATGGGTCCCCGCTGCAACAGGCCGCCAACAGGCCTTTTGGAAAACCACTTTTTATCGGCGACTGCGAGGGCTACTCTCCAAGAAGTTGATTCCTGAACGGACCCGAATGTGACCAATCTGAACTTGCGGTTTTCATCCCTGCGACCCGCTGTCCGGCCCTTGGTGCCGGTGTTTCTGGCCGTCAGCCTGTCTGCCTGTGGCGGCAATGATGGCGATGGCGGCGGCGGAGGGAATAATCCGCCGCAAGTGTCGGACAACCCTGTGCTGGCCCGGTTTTTCGTCGAAAGCTTCGCTGCCTTCGACACGGCAGCGCGGTCGTTGATCCAAAACAACGCGAAATATCGCAGACAGCGGATCGGATGGTACATCGATGAAAACCAAAACGGCAGGTTCGACAGTGGAGACCGAAGCTTTGATACCTATCCGCTTCACAGTTCTGGCGTCTATTATGCCCATGCGGCGGGACTGACCGGGGCGGGGCAGATCATCGCGATCACGGACGATGGGTTCCGCGCCAGCCATGCGACTTTTGCAGGCAAAGATGTTGATCAGGTCGGGCCGTTCTCGATGCTTGACCATGGCACGGCGGTCGCATCGGTGGCGGCTGGCAATTCCGCAAGCATGATCGGGGTCGCGCCCGGCGCGGACCTGATCATCGGTGGCTTCGATACGAGAAGTTCGACGGATACCCTGATCCGCGCACGGCAGATGGGCGCGGTGGCGGTGAACAATTCATGGGGCTTTGTCGATACGCCCGTCACGCAGAGCAACTTTGACATCGTTTTCAGCGGCAGGGACGGGAGAGCTTACCTTACGGCGCTGAAAGACTATGCAGCCGATGGCGTCGTCGTCTTTGCCGCCAGCAACGAATTTGATGACACAAGGGCCGGTCTGATGGCGGCCTTGCCGCTGCTTGAACCCGACCTCGAGGCGGGTTGGCTGACCGTGATCAATGCCGAAGCCCGGATGTCCGGTGATGATGTGGTCGGCGCGACGCGGATTTCTGCGGCCTGCATGGAGGCGGGGCCCTGGTGTCTTGCCGCCGAAGGCAGCTGGGAGGCGGCGACCGCCGCGTCCAACGGCGCCTATGGCTTCTGGACCGGCACGTCCTTTGCGGCCCCCATGGTCTCGGGCGCGCTTGCACTGCTGGGCGAGGCTTTCCCCGACATGTCACCCAACGACCTGCGCATCCGTCTGCTGGCCTCGGCCGACAACAGCTTTTCGGGGTTCCGCGCGGATGGCACCGTCGAACTGGTAGAGGGCTTCTTTCACGCCTACAGCGATGAATGGGGGCACGGTTTCCTCGACGTGAAGGCGGCGCTTTTGCCGATTGGCAGGGCCACCGCGACAATGTCCGACGGCTCGGCCTATAGCCTTGCTGCGCCTTTGGCGATCGAAGGCGGCGCGACCGGCGATGCGGTGTCGCGCGCCTTGCAAGGGGTATCACTTGCCGTCGATGATGCCTTGGGGGCAGGGTTCGCGATACCGGCCGACGCCCTTGTCGCGCAACGGGCGCAAGCGCCGGTCACGGATGCGCTTTGGCGCAACTGGCAGGGCGACAGCACGCTTGCCACGGGCCGCAGCTATTTCCCCGATGCCCTTGCGGTGGGGACGGTCGGCGGCAACACGACCTTCCGACTGATGATCCCGGACGGTGACGCGCAAGAGGCCAGCTTTGGTCTAAGCATGGGCCGCAGCTTTGATACCGGTCTGGGGGCCGTCACCGTGAACCTGAGCGTCGGACATGACGATGGCGATCTCTTCCCGACATGGCACACCGGCGATGGCACGCCCTTCGTCGCGGGCGAGATGGCGCTGGTTGCCCCCCTTGATGCCGCAATGACGTTGCAGCTTGGCGCGGGTTTCGGCAGTTCTCTGGGCGAGACCGGCGGGGCCGCAGGCAGCACGCAGTTCAATGCGGCAAGTGCGGCCCTGGTGCGGCGCGACCTCTTCGCCGGTGGTGACAGTTTCGCGCTGACCGTGACGCTGCCGGTCGCCGTCAGCGCAGGTCGGTCGGACGTCACGCTGCCGGTCCGCACGACTGCCGGTGTCAGCATGCAGCAGGACTTTGCCATCGATCTCGCCCCCGAAGAACGCGAGCTGCAAATCGGGTTTTCATACAATCTTGCCCTGAACGCGCAAAGCGATTTGGTGCTGTCTGCGGCGGTCTCTGACAACCATGGCAACGTCAGCGGCCAGCGCAGCAGCGGCGTGATGGTCGGCTACAGGATCGCGTTTTGATTGCAGGCGAAGCGGGGGGGTGCCCCGATCCCGCCGGATGCGCGACGGGGATTGCGCTAGACGCCCTCGACGAACTTGTAGTCCCGATCCGAGGCCGGAAGGCCATGCGACAGCGCCTCTTGATATTCGGGGCTGTGATAGAAGGTCTGGGCGGTCTGCATATCCGCAAAGCGGATGATCACGCAACGGGCACGGCTGGTCCCTTCCATCACTTCGACCTTGCCGCCACGGGCCAGAAAAGTGCCACCATATTTGGCAACGGCGGGACCTGCGAGGGCGGCATATTTCGCGTAAGCTTCGGCGTCTTTCACATCGACCTGGACGATGGCATAGGCTGGCAAGGGGCACTCCTTTTCGGTTCTGATGCGATGTCTGCCTGCTTCTTGGGCAAGTATCGCGCGATTTCATCCCAAGCTTAGGCAAAACCGCTGCCCTTCGCCCAGCAGAAATTTTACCGTTTGATAAAAAAATAAACTGTGCCAGACTTGGGCTGTCCAACAAACGGAGCCGCAATGAACTCGCCCCTGACCCCCGGCATTGCCGCCAATCGCCTCGATACGCAAACGCTGGCGCAGAATTTCGCAGACCTCCATGCGCCACTGAATCCCCATGAGGCCGCCGTGGCGGCTGACCGCTGTTATTTCTGCCACGATGCCCCCTGCATCACGGCCTGTCCGACGGATATCGATATTCCGCTCTTCATCCGGCAGATCGCCACCGGCACGCCCGAGGCGGCGGCAATGACGATCTTCGACCAGAACATCCTTGGCGGCATGTGCGCCCGCGTCTGCCCGACCGAAGACCTCTGCGAACAGGCCTGCGTCCGCGAGATGGCCGAGGGCAAGCCGGTCGAGATCGGGCGGTTGCAACGCTATGCCACCGATAGGCTGATGGACAAGGGCGTGATGCCCTACACGCGGGCCACAGCGACCGGAAAACGGGTTGCCGTGGTCGGGGCGGGGCCTGCGGGTCTGGCCTGTGCGCATCGTCTGGCGATGCTGGGCCATGAGGTCACGATCTATGACGCCAAGCCCAAGGCCGGTGGCCTGAACGAATACGGGATCGCCGCTTACAAATCGACCGACGATTTTGCCGCGAAAGAGGTGGCGTGGCTCTGTTCGATCGGCGGGATCACCATCGAAAACGGCAAGGCGCTGGGTGCCGCGCTGTCGCTGGACGGGCTTGCCGATGATTTCGATGCGGTTTTCCTTGGTGTCGGCCTTGGCGGCGTGAACGCGCTGGCGGTCGATGGTGCGGACAAGGCGGGTGTCGCCGATGCGGTCTCCTTCATCGCAGACCTGCGGCAGGCCGATGATCTGACCAGGCTGCCTGTCGGGCGCAATGTCGTGGTGATCGGCGGCGGGATGACGGCGGTCGATGTTGCCGTGCAGTCGAAACTGCTGGGGGCCGAGACGGTGACCATCGCCTATCGCCGTGGCCGCGAGGCGATGTCGGCAAGCCGCTATGAACAGGACCTCGCCGCCTCGAACGGGGTCAAGCTGATGTTCAATGTGATGCCCAAGGCGATCCACGGCAACGGTGCCGCGGTCGAGATCGAGCTGGAATATACCGCGACCAAGGACGGCAGGCTGCAGGGCACGGGCGAAACATTGCGCCTGCCCGCCGACCAGATCTACCGCGCCATCGGCCAGACCCTGACGACCGACGCGGGCCTGACGCTTGACGGAGGAAAGATCGCCGTGACGGGTGCGGGACGCACCAGCCGCGCGCGCGTCTGGGCCGGTGGCGATTGTGCCGCGGGCGGTGACGACCTGACCGTGACCGCCGTGGCCGAGGGCCGCGATGCGGCGATGGATATTCATGCAACCCTGATGGAGGGCGCGTAACATGGCCGATCTGACCACAGACTTTCTGGGCATCAAAAGCCCCAACCCCTTCTGGCTGGCCTCGGCCCCGCCCACCGACAAGGAATACAACGTCCGCCGCGCCTTCGAGGCCGGTTGGGGCGGCGTCGTCTGGAAGACCCTGGGCGAGGAAGGCCCGCCCGTCGTCAACGTCAACGGGCCGCGCTATGGCGTGGTCTACGGCGCGGACCGCCGTGTGCTGGGTCTCAACAACATCGAGTTGATCACCGACCGCGACCTTTACACCAACCTCGAAGAGATCAAGCGCGTCAAGGCCGACTACCCCGACCGCGCGGTGATCGTCTCGATCATGGTGCCCTGCGAAGAGCAGGCGTGGAAGGCCATCCTGCCGCTGGTCGAAGAGACCGGGGCCGACGGGATCGAGCTGAACTTCGGATGCCCGCACGGCATGTCCGAGCGCGGGATGGGGTCTGCCGTGGGGCAGGTGCCGGAATACATCGAGATGGTGACGCGCTGGTGCAAACAGTATTATTCCAAGCCCGTCATCGTGAAGCTGACGCCGAACATCACCGATATCCGCAAGCCTGCGGCAGCGGCGATGCGGGGCGGGGCGGATGCGGTCAGCCTGATCAACACGATCAACTCGATCACCTCGGTCAACCTTGACACCATGTCGCCCGAGCCCTCGATCGACGGCAAAGGCACCCATGGCGGCTATTGCGGGCCAGCGGTCAAGCCCATCGCCATGTCCATGGTCAGCGAGATCGCCCGCAACCCCGAAACCCACGGCCTGCCCATTTCCGGCATCGGCGGGGTGACCACATGGCGCGATGCCGCCGAATACATCACCCTCGGCTGCGGCAACGTGCAGGTCTGCACGGCGGCGATGACCTATGGCTTCAAGATCGTGCAGGAGATGATCAGCGGTCTCAGCCTCTGGATGGACGAGAAGGGCTATACCTCGATCGCGGATTTCAAGGGCGCCGCCATCCCCAACACGACCGACTGGCAGTATCTGAACCTCAACTATATCGCCAAGGCGAAGATCGATCAGGACCTCTGCATTTCCTGCGGGCGCTGCTATGCGGCCTGCGAGGATACCAGCCATCAGGCCATCGCCATGTCCCCCGACCGCACATTCAGCGTGATCGACGAGGAATGTGTCGCCTGCAACCTTTGCGTCGATGTCTGCCCGGTGGAAAGCTGCATTTCAATGGTGGCGCTGGAACCCGGCATGGTCGATGCGCGCACCGGCAAGGTGGTCCAGAAGGATTACGCCAACTGGACGACCCATCCGAACAATCCGGCCGCACGGGCGGCCGAATAGGTCAGACCGTCAGCAGGCGGCGGAGCAGGTCTTCGAGATAGCGCTCTGCCCCTGCGAAAGGGTCCTGTTCGCCCATGATCGCGCGCACCTGCACGTCGAAATCGGCGTAGTGCTGGGTCAGCGCCCAGATCGAGAAGATCAGGTGGTAGGGGTCCACCGGCTTGATGCGTCCCGTCGCGGTCCAGCCTTCGACGACCACGGCAATATCGTCTACCAACGCCTTGAGATCACTGCGCAAAACCTCGGCGATCTGTGGTGCGCCCTGAATGATCTCATTGGCGAAAAGGCGGCTTTCCTGCGGAAAATCCCGCGACATCGCCAGCTTGCGCTTGGCATAGGCCAAGAGTTCCTCGACCGGATCACCGTCGCGGTCGAGCGCCTTCAGCGGCTCCAGCCAGTTTTCCAGAAGTTGCGACAGGAGTGCGGTGTAAATCGCTTCTTTCGAAGGAAAATAATACAGCAGGTTGGGCTTCGACAGGCCCGCGGCTTCGGCGACCATATCGATGGTCGAGCCGCGAAACCCGAATTGCGAGAAGACCTCGAGACCGGCTTTCAGGATTGTGGCTTGATTCTTCTGCTGGATGCGGGTGCCGGGCTTGTTCATGCGCCTCTTTCGTCAGTGACTGCATTTCAGGCATTCGCCCGACATCTCAGCAGGTTTTCCGGTCGTCGGGTCAATCGCCGGGGGCAAATGCCTTGACTGACCCTTTCCCTCTGTTAGCCTTCCTTTGACCACTTGGTCAAATATTATACGTCGGACAAGGATACGTCATGCCAGCAGCCGGTGAAAATCTTCGCATCGACGGCGCCCGTCTCTGGGACAGCCTTATGGAAATGGCCAAGATCGGCCCGGGTGTCGCGGGGGGCAACAACCGCCAGACGCTGACCGATGCCGACAGCGAGGGGCGGCATCTGTTCCGGAAATGGTGCGAGGAAGCGGGCTGCACCATGGGCGTGGACGAGATCGGCAATATGTTCGCCCGGCGCGAAGGCACCGATCCCGACGCGCTGCCGGTCTATGTGGGCAGCCACCTTGATACGCAGCCCACGGGCGGGAAATTCGATGGTGTGCTGGGCGTGCTGAGCGGTCTGGAAATCATCCGCACGATGAATGATCTCGACATCAAGACCAGGCATCCGATCGTGGTGACGAACTGGACCAATGAAGAGGGGACACGCTTTGCCCCCGCCATGCTGGCCTCGGGCGTTTTTGCGGGCAAGCATGACCTGGACTGGGCGCTGGACCGGACCGATGCCAAGGGCAAGCGCTTTGGTGATGAACTCGACCGGATCGGCTGGAAAGGCGATGAAAAGGTCGGCGCGCGCAAGATGCATGCCTTCTTCGAATTGCACATCGAACAGGGCCCGATCCTCGAGGCCGAGGGCAGGGATATCGGCGTCGTCACCCACGGTCAGGGGCTGCGCTGGATCCAGTGCACCGTGACGGGCAAGGAAAGCCACACCGGGTCTACGCCCATGCATATGCGCAAGAACGCGGGCCGAGGTCTGGCGCTGGTCACCGAACTGGTGCACGAGATCGCGATGACGAACCAGCCCAACGCCGTGGGCGCCATCGGCCATATCGACGTCTACCCCAACAGCCGCAACGTGATCCCCGGCAAGGTGGTCTTTACCGTCGATATGCGCACGCACCTTCTGGACAAGCTGAACGCCATGGTGGACGCGCTGATGGCCCGCGCGCCGGGTCTTTGCGCAGAGATCGGCGTGACCTTCGAGGCCGAGATCGTCGGCCAGTTCGACCCGCCTGC
Source organism: Yoonia sp. (assembly GCF_036770585.1). Classification (GTDB taxonomy): domain Bacteria; phylum Pseudomonadota; class Alphaproteobacteria; order Rhodobacterales; family Rhodobacteraceae; genus Yoonia. The sequence goes on from NZ_DAIPIW010000017.1 coordinate 10,539, forward strand.
CTTTGACGAAAGTTGCGTCAAGGCCGTGCGCGACGCGGCCGAGCGCTTGGGATACAGCCACATGGATATCATCTCGGGCGCGGGACATGACGCCTGCTGGATCAACGACATCTATCCGACAGCGATGGTGATGTGTCCTTGTGTCGATGGTCTCAGCCACCACGAGGCCGAGGATATTTCGCCCCAATGGGCAACGGCGGGCGCCGATGTGCTGATGCACGCGGTGCTGGAAACGGCGGAGATCGTGGGGTGAACGTGCCCCACTCATCCCCCGCCCCGGACTTGATCCGGGGCCTCCCGAAGCCCGAACGAGGCCCCGGATCAAGTCCGGGGCGGAGACGACATCAACAATGCTTTAATCATACTTCGACACCAAAGGATGATGCAGCATTTCGTCTATATCATGGCCTCGCGACCCAATGGCGCAATCTATATCGGGCGTGCGCGGGACCTGCGCGCAAGGGTAGAGCAACATCGCGCGGGCCTTTCAGTGCATACCGAGAGATATGGGATCAAGACGCTTGTCTGGTTCGAAACGCAGGACGGATTCGCCGCCAGTTTGCAACGGGAACGCGCCCTCAAACGATGGCGTCGCGCGTGGAAGAACCAATTGATCGCAGAAACGAATCCGGAATGGCAGGATATGACTGCCAATATCCCGTTCTGATCCGGCTCAAGGCCCCGGATCACGTCCGGGGCAGGTGAAGACAGGGAGACAACAAAATGACCAAAGTCATCAAGAACGGCACCATCGTCACGCATGACCTGACCTACAAGGCGGATGTCCTGATCGACGGGGGCAGGATCGTCGAGATCGGTCCGAACCTGAAGGGTGATGAGGAACTCGACGCCACGGGCTGCTACGTCATGCCCGGCGGGATCGATCCCCATGTGCATCTGGAGATGCCGTTCATGGGCACATACTCCAGCGATGATTTCGAAAGCGGAACCCGCGCCGCGCTGGCGGGCGGGACCACGACGGTGGTGGATTTCTGCCTGCCCAATCAGGGCGAAAGCCTGCTCGATGCGATCAAGCGCTGGGACAACAAATCGACCCGCGCGAACTGCGATTATTCCTTCCACATGGCCGTGACATGGTGGGGCGAGCAGGTCTTCAACGACATGAAAACCGTGATCGAAGAGCGCGGTATCAATACTTTCAAGCATTTTCTTGCCTACAAGGGCGCGTTGATGGTGAACGACGATGAGCTTTTTTCGTCCTTCAACCGTCTGGCCGAACTGGGCGGCATCGCCATGGTCCATGCCGAGAACGGCGATGTGGTGGCCGAACTTTCCGCCAAGCTGCTTGCCCAAGGCAACACCGGCCCCGAGGCGCACGCCTATTCGCGCCCCTCACAGGTCGAGGGCGAGGCGACCAACCGCGCCATCATGATCGCCGATATGGCGGGCGTGCCGCTCTATGTCGTGCATACCTCTTGCGAAGAGGCGCATGAGGCGATCCGCCGTGCCCGCCAGCAGGGCAAGCGCGTCTGGGGCGAGCCGCTGATCCAGCACCTGACCTTGGATGAAAGCGAATATTTCCACGCCGATTGGGACCATGCCGCGCGGCGTGTCATGTCGCCGCCCTTCCGCAACAAAAAGCATCAGGACAGCCTCTGGGCCGGTTTGCAGGCGGGGTCGCTGTCTGTCGTGGCGACAGACCACTGCGCGTTTTCGACCGAGCAGAAACGCTATGGTCTGGGCGATTTCACCAAGATCCCCAATGGCACCGGCGGGCTTGAGGACCGGATGCCGATGCTCTGGACGCATGGGGTGGCGACGGGCCGTCTGACGCCGAATGAATTCGTGGCCGTGACCAGCACCAATATCGCCAAGATCCTCAACTGCTATCCCAGGAAGGGCGCGATCCTTGTGGGGGCCGATGCCGATCTGGTGGTCTGGGACCCGAACAAGGAAAAGACGATCACCGCGGGCGCGCAGCAATCCGCGATCGACTACAACGTCTTCGAGGGCCAGCACGTGAAGGGCCTGCCGCGTTTCACCCTGACCCGCGGCAAGGTCGCGATCCACGATGGCGAGGTCCGCACCGAGGAAGGGCACGGCACCTTCGTCAAGCGCCCCGGCAATGGCGCGACCAATCAGGCGCTGAGCACCTGGAAAGAGCTGACAGCACCGCGTCCGGTGGAACGGACGGGTATTCCCGCGACGGGGGTTTGAGTGTGAAATCACAGAGGACCTTCGCCCCCGACGGCGCGCGCCAATGACGGAACCAACAATATCGGCCAGTGGCCTTAACCTGACGTTCCAGACCAATGACGGGCCTGTCCATGCGCTCAAGGATGTGAACCTTGAGATCAGCAAGGGCGATTTCGTCAGCTTCATCGGCCCCTCGGGGTGCGGCAAGACCACCTTTCTGCGCTGCATCGCGGGGCTGGAAACCCCCACGGACGGGCAGATCAGCGTCAACGGCATGACCCCCGATCAGGCCCGCCGTGCCCGCGCCTATGGCTATGTCTTTCAGGCGGCGGGGCTTTACCCCTGGCGCACGATCGGCGGCAACATCCGGCTGCCGCTGGAAATCATGGGCTTCGCCAAATCCGATCAGGCCAGCCGCGTGGCGCGCGTGCTCGAGATGGTCGAGCTTGCGGGGTTCGAAAACAAATACCCGTGGCAGCTTTCGGGGGGGATGCAGCAGCGCGCCAGTATCGCCCGCGCGCTGGCCTTCGACGCCGATATCCTGCTGATGGACGAGCCCTTCGGCGCGCTTGATGAAATCGTGCGCGACCGTCTGAACGAACAACTGCTTGAACTCTGGGCGCGGACCGAAAAGACCATCGCTTTCGTCACCCATTCGATCCCCGAGGCGGTCTATCTGTCGACCAAGATCGTCGTCATGTCGCCGCGCCCGGGGCGGATCACCGATGTGATCGACAGCCCGCTGCCGAAAGAGCGGCCCCTCGACATCCGGGACAGCCAGCAGTTCATCGACGTGGCGCATCGCGTGCGCGAAGGGCTAAGGGCAGGGCATGTCGATGCCTGATGCCGCCCCGATCCGGCCTGCAACGGCAAAGGACGGCCCGGCCTGTGCCGCCATCCTGCATGACTGGATCACCGCGACCCCATGGATGCCGCAAAGGTTCACCCGTGCGGACCTGGCCGCGATCTTGTCCGAGGGCCTGCCCAAACGCGCGGCTTGGGTGATCGGCGATCCGGTGGCGGGATACCTCTCGCTTGATCCGGGCGAAAACCACATCTGGGGTCTCTATGTCGGGCAGCGCGGTCAGGGGCTGGGGCGGCGTCTGATCGACACCGCCAAGACGGGGCGCGCGCATCTGCAACTCAATACCCATCTGCCCAATACCCGCGCGCATGCCTTTTATGCGCGGCAGGGTTTCGCGCAGGTCGGCGCGCCTTGGGAAGGTGATGACGGCGTGCCGGAAATCCGGATGGAGTGGCGCGCATGAAGTCCATTCTGCCCGTCCTGACGGTGATCGCCACGATCTTCGCGATCTGGACCGTTTCCGTGGTGCCGATGAATATCCACCTGGCCGCCGATCTGGCCCAGCGGCAGGGGGCGACAGTGACCCCCGACACCCCGCAGGCGCGGCAAGAGGTGGGGGCCGTCGCGCTGGCCCTGCGCAATACCGAGGTTTGGGGCATGACCTATGCGCTCGACCGGCCCAATCTGCCCTCGCCGCATCAGGTGGGCGCCGAGCTTTACACATCGGTCTTCACGGTCGCGCCGACCTCGCGCCGCAGTCTTGTCTATCACGCATGGGTGACGCTTTCGGCGACGCTTCTGGGCTTTGCCATCGGGTCGGCGGCGGGCATTCTGCTGGCGGTGGGCATCGTCTACAACCGCGCGATGGACAAATCGGTGATGCCTTGGGCGATCATTTCGCAGACGATCCCGATCCTTGCGCTGGCCCCGATGGTGATCGTGATCCTTGGTTCGATGGGCATTCAGGGGCTTTTGCCCAAGTCGATCATCTCGGCCTATCTGAGTTTCTTTCCGGTGGTCGTGGGCATGGTGAAGGGCTTGCGCAGCCCCGATGGGATGCAGTTGGACCTTTTGCGCACCTACAGCGCTTCGGGGGCGCAGGGGTTCTGGAAGCTGCGGTTGCCCTCGTCCATGCCTTACCTTTTCGCCTCGCTGAAGATCGGTATTTCCGCCTCGCTGGTCGGTGCCATCGTGGGCGAGCTTCCGACCGGCGCGCGTGCGGGCTTCGGCGCGCGGATGCTGGTGGGTGACCAATACGGGCAACCCTTGGTGACATGGGCCGCACTCTTCGGGGCGGCGATCACGGCGGCGCTGCTGGTCGCGATCCTCAGCCTGATCGAGCGGGGCACGCTGCGCCGGATGGGGATGGGGGCGGCGGCATGAGCGCCTGGGGGATCGCCATTCTGATCTGGGCGGCCGGATGGTGGCTGAATGTGCGGCTTGCCAACGGACCGCAATCGGAAAGCCGCGCGATCTCGTTGGCCATCCCTGCCATCTTCGGCATCACGCTGATCGCGATGTGGCAGGTGCTGGTGACGATGCTGGACATCAGCCCCGTCATCCTGCCCGCACCCACGGCCATCGCCGAGAGGTTCATGGGGTCGCTTCCGATCCTCTTCGCCGATTTCCGGCAGACGATCCTGAAGGGCGCGCTGGTGGGGTATCTCTGCGGGATGCTGGCGGCCTTTGTGGTCGCACTGCTTGCCGACCGCTCGCCGTTTCTGGCGCGCGGCATTCTGCCCGTCGGCGCCTTCATGGCGGCCCTGCCGATCGTCGGCACCGCGCCGATCTTCGTCAAATGGCTGGGCAGCAATTGGGAATCCAAAGCGGCGGTGGTCGCGGTCATGGTGTTTTTCCCGATCCTCGTGAACACGGTGGCCGGATTGAAAGACACAAGCGCGATGCAACGCGACCTGATGCGGACCTATGGGGCGGGCTATTCGGCGACGTTGTTGAAGCTGCGCGTGCCGGCGGCTTTGCCGTTCATTTTCAACGGGCTCAAGATTGCGACCACACTTGCATTGATCGGGGCGATTGTTGCTGAATTTTTCGGCTCTCCCACGGTCGGCATGGGCTTTCGGATATCCACATCCGTCGGACAGCTTGCGATGGATATGGTTTGGGCAGAGATTATCGTGGCAGCCCTAGCGGGCACGGCATTTTACGGGGCGATTGCCCTGATCGAGAAACGGGTGACATTCTGGCACCCCTCGCAGCGATAAGAAGGCGGAACGCCCGGATAAATAACTGACTTGGAGGTCAAACAATGAAAACGATAATGAGTTACGCCAGCCTTGTGGCCGGCCTGATGGGAACAACGGCAATGGCGGACGCCCATGCTAATGATGTGACGTTGCAGTTGCAATGGGTCACGCAGTCGCAATTCGCGGGCTACTATGCCGCCCTGGATCAGGGGTTCTACGAGGCCGAGGGCCTGAATGTCACGATCCTGCCCGGTGGCCCCGATATCGCGCCGCCGCAGGTCCTTGCCGGGGGTGGGGCAGATGTGATGCTGAACTGGATGCCCTCTGCGCTTGCCGCGCGCGAGCGTGGTCTGCCGGTGGTCAACATCGCCCAGCCCTTCGTGTCTTCGGGTCTGATGCTGACCTGCTGGAAGGACACTGGCATCGAGAGCGTCGAGGATTTCCGCGGCCGGACCATCGGCGTGTGGTTCTTCGGCAACGAATATCCCTTCCTCAGCTGGATGAGCCAGGTCGGTATCCCCACCGATGGCAGCGCGGATGGCGTGACCGTCTTGCGGCAGGGCTTCAACGTCGATCCGCTGCTGAACCGCGAGGCCGACTGCATCTCGACCATGACCTACAACGAATACGGGCAGGTTCTGGATGCAGGCGTCAGCCCTGACGATCTGGTGACCTTCAAATATGAGGATCAGGGCGTCGCCACGCTGGAAGACGGCATGTGGGTGCTGGAAGACAACCTCGACGATCCCGTTTTTGTCGACAAGATGACCCGCTTTGTGCGGGCCTCGATGCAGGGCTGGAAGTGGGCCGAAGAGAACGTCGAGGCAGCCGCCGAGATCATCGTCGAATATGACGAGACCGGTGCGCAGTCGCTTGCAGCACAGACCCGCATGATGGCCGAAATCACCAAGCTGACCCAAGGCAGCAACGGCGCGCTTGACATTGCCGCCTACCAGCGGACGGTCGATACGCTGCTGGCGGGCGGTTCCGATCCCGTCATCTCGGCAGTGCCCGAGGGGGCCTATACAACGATCATCACGGATGCGGCGCTGAACTAGGCCGCTTGCAAACAGGGCGGGGCCGGTCCCTGAAACCGGCCCCGCACGGCGCGCGTTCCGGCGGCGCGTTCACTTTCTCGCCGATCGGCCCCTTGTGAACTTGAAGTCCCCGCCGCCGTGGCACAGGTTGTCGCCCAATGCTTTGGTTGGTTTGGAACATATACGGGCGATGAAGACAAAACCGGTTCTTTTCGGCGCGGCTGTCGTTGCGGTCGTTGCCATCGCCAGCGTCGTCTTTGTGCAGTCACGCGACAGGGTGTCCGAGACGGACAGTTTCACCGCGCCGGGGCTTGAACCCTTGACCATCGAACAGGCCCGGGCCGAGTTCTGGCGTCTGACGCCTGCGCTCTTGCTGGTGGTCTACGACGCCTTCGGGCAGACCGACGAGGACACGATCTACGACACACTGGCAAGCGTGACCCATGGGGACGCGCTGGAATACCTCTATCTGGAACGTATCGGCGCCATGGCCGGGGGCGGACTGGAAGAGGCGGACCAGACGATTCACGAAATCAAGCTTCTGACCACGCAAGTCGCCCGCGACGGCGCGCGGCTGGCGATCGACGCATCCTGGCAGGTGATCGGGACCGTGGGTCATGCCGAACATCTGCACGTGCGCGGCAATACCTACAGCGCCGATCTGTCCGTGGCACCCGTCGATGGCGCATGGCGGATCACGGATTTCGAGCTTCTGGATGTCAACCGCGATGCCGCGGGCGAGACCTTTCTGGCACCGGATGCCGACGGATGATCACG
>NZ_DAIPIW010000017.1:17618-39716 GCF_036770585.1 Yoonia sp.
CTGACCCTTGATCAGGACGCCCGCGACCGGGCCGAGGCGCTGGCCGCCGCCTGCGGGATCGGGGACAAGCTGGACCGGCACCCCACCGCCCTCAGCCAGGGTGAACAGCAGCGGGTCGCGATCTGCCGCGCGCTGGTCACGCAGCCAAAGTTGATCCTCTCGGACGAGGCGACGGGCAACCTCGATCCCGACAGCAAGGCGCGGATCCTCGATCTGCTGTTCGCGCAGGCAGCACGTGCAGGGGCGGCTGTCCTTGCCGTGACGCATGATCACGAGTTGCTGCCCCGGTTCGACCGCGTCGTCGACTTTGCGCAATTCCGTGAGGGGGCAGGGGCATGAACGCGCTCTATCTTGCCTTCGCCTATCTGCGCTATCACTGGGCGCGCAGTCTGGTCCTGACGCTTGTTGCAGCACTCATCATCTTTGTGCCCATCGCGACCCAGATCCTTCTGTCGTCCAGCGAACGCGCCCTTGTCGCAAGGGGCGAGGCGACACCGCTTTTGCTGGGCAGCCGGGGCTCGCAACTCGACCTGACGATGGCGGCCCTCTATTTCTCAGACGAGCGCCCCGATCCGGTCACCATGGCCGAGGTCGAAACCCTCTGGGACAGCGGTCTGGGGGTTCCCATCCCCATCCACAGCGCCTTTTCGTCGTCCGGCTTCCGGATCGTGGGCACCTCGCTCGACTATTTCGATTTCCGTGACCTTGTGATTGCCGAAGGCCGTGGCCTGTCGTTTCTGGGTGACGCGGTGATCGGCGCCGATGTGGCCACCGCTCTGGGCAAGGGCGTCGGTGATACGCTGGTTTCCACGCCTGAGAACCTCTTTGACCTCGACGGGGTCTATCCGCTGGAAATGCCCATCGTCGGGGTGCTGTCACCCAGCAACTCGCCCGATGATCAGGCGATCTTCGTCGACATCAAGACCGCCTGGGTGATCCAGGGGATCGGTCACGGACATGAAGACGTCGTCACCGCCGCCGAGGTCGCCGCGGGCACGGCGGCCATCGCGAATGCGGCCGTTGTGCAGTATCAGCGGATCACCGAGGACAATATCGACACCTTCCATTTCCACGGCGCACAAGACGATTTCCCGGCAACCGCCGTGATTGTCGTGCCGCATGATGCACGGTCCGCGACGATCCTGAAGGGGCGATACCTCGACGCCGCCGGTCCCAGCCAGTTGGTCGAACCTGCGGGTGTCATTCAGGGGCTTGTGGACCGCATCTTTCGCATCAAGGCGCTGCTTGACGTGGTGACCGCGATCATCGCGGTTGCCGCCGTCGCGGCGATCGGGCTGGCGGTCTTTCTCAGCTATCGCCTGCGCGCACGGGAAATCGCAACCGCCGTCAAGCTTGGCGCCCGCAAGGGAATGGTTCTGCGGCTCTTGTCGGCCGAGACTTTTACCTTAATCTTTGTCGCATCGATTCTCGCCTCGATCGGTGCCATGATCGTGGCACGACATGCAGAAAGCTGGGTGGGCTGGTTGCTTGCCTTGGGAACATAACCAACAGGAGCATTCATGAAACGTCATTTGACGACCGCATCACTCGCCGCACTTTTGGTGGCGACACCCGCCCTTGGCCATTACGGCATGATCATCCCCGACGATCCCATGATCAGCCAGGAAGACGGGCGCAGCGTCAACCTGACCATGTCGTTTTCGCATCCCTTCGAACTGGACGGCATGATGCTGGATACCCCTGTCGCCTTTTCGGTCACGCATGAAGGGACGACGACCGACCTTCTGGGTGAATTGCAGGGCGCCACGGTGATGGATGATCAGGGCTATACCCTTGAATTCCCGCTCGACCGTCCCGGCACCTATATCTTCGCGATGGAACCCCAGCCCTATTGGGAACCCGCCGAGGATGCCTTCATCATCCATTACACCAAGACCTATGTGACCGCCTTTGGCGATGACGAAGGCTGGGATACCGAACTGGGCCTGAAGACCGAGATCGTGCCCCTGTCCAAACCCTTCGGCCTGTGGGAGCACAATGTCTTTCAGGGCATCGTCAAGATGGACGGTGAACCTGTTCCCTATGCCGAGGTCGAGGTCGAATTCTTCAACCAGAACGGCAGTGCGACAGCCCCGGACGAGTTGATGATCACCCAGACCATCAAGGCCGATGCCGCCGGTGTCTTCACCTATGCACCTCCCGGGCATGGCTGGTGGGGGTTTGCCGCGCTGAACACGGCGGATTACACGCTGGTCGAAGACACCTCGGGCGAGGAGAAGGACGTGGAACTGGGGGCCGTGATCTGGGTCCATTTCGAAGAATGGACGGGCGAGTGATCCGCGCCGCCGCTCTTGCCGCTCTGGTCGCTGCTGTCCCGATGGGGGCGGCAGCGCATCAGATGATCGTCTTTGCCTCCGTCGACTGCGAGAATGTCATGGTCGAGGCGAAATTCTCGAATGGAAATGCCGTCCAGCAAGGCGAGGTCCGCGTGCTGGATGGCCAGAACGCGCTTTTGATGACCATGCCGATCGCCCAAGACGGCACCGCGACCATCCCGCTGGCAAGTGTCGATCACAGCGGCGGCCTTGTGATCGAGGTCGATACCGGCAGCCACGACAATTACTGGATCGTGACGCCCGACGATATCGCCCGCAGTTGCCAAAGCTGATCCGATGCATCAGTTGACCACTTCGCTTGCTGTCGCGCTGGCCCTTTTCGGGGCCGCGCTGGCCCATGCGCAGGACCGCCCGCGCGTCGTGACGGTGAACTATCCGTTGCAGTATCTTGCCGAAGCCTTGCTGGGCGACGCGGCAGAGGTGGACTTCCCCGTTCCCGCCGATGTGGACCCGTCGTTCTGGCGTCCCGCGATTGCCGATATCAGCGCCATCCAGTCCGCCGATCTGATCGTTCTGAATGGTGCCGCCTTTGCCACTTGGGTCGATCGTGTGACCTTGCCGCGATCCAAGGTGGTGAATTCGACCGCCGCCATCTCGGACCGGTTCATCGTCACCGAAAGCATCACCCACAGCCATGGCGCGGGTGACGAACATTCGCATGAAGGGCTGGCGTCCTACACATGGCTCGACCCGACCCTCGCCATCGCGCAGGCCGAGGCGATTGCCGCAGCGATCACCGCCCGTGGCCTTGCACCCCAGACGGATGTCGCCGACAGGCTGGCGGCGCTGACATCCCGACTGTCGGCGCTGGACGCGCAGGCATCCGCAGGACTTGCGGGTCTGGCCGATGTCACGATGATCGCGACCCACCCCCGCTATCAGTATTTCGCGCGGCGCTATGGGCTGACCATCGATGCGCTTGAATGGGAAGCAGGGGCAACGCCCACCGATGCAGAGCTTGCCGATTTGCAAGCCATGATCGCCGAAACCGGCGCGACCGTCCTGATCTGGGAGGGCGAACCGGACCCCGCGGCTTTCGCAGCCACAGCCGCCCTTGGGTTGCGCAACGTGGTATTTCCGACTTTGGCACATGGCATTGAAGACCAGAGCTTTGCGGATGTCATGGGCGCGGCCATCGCGGCGCTGGCCGATATACCGGTCGAGTAGCCGCGCGCGCCGCAGGCGAATGCGACCATTCGTCTTTGGGGCTGAAACCGCCGGTGACTGGCCTATCTCACTGCCATGTCGGGAAAGCGAATACCGAAATATCAGGTCCTGTTCGACCTTGCGCTGGGCGCGCTGACACCGCCCCCGGGCGGACGGCGGATTGCGCTTGCCTTCGGCTATGGTGGCTTCTGCCATCTGGTCTTCGCGCTTGCCGTCGCAGCGATGATTGCGGCGATGTTCTTCGGGATGAGCGAAAGCCTCGGCCGTGTGCCGGCACCATGGTCCTATCTGGCGAACCTCTTTCTGGTGCTGCAATTCCCCATCGTCCATTCCCTGCTGCTCAGCGACCGGGGCCGCAAGGCGCTGAACTGGTTGGCGCCGCGTGATGTGGCCGGAACGCTGGGCACAACGACTTTCGCGATTGTCGCATCGGTCCAGCTCTTCCTGCTCTTCGCCTTCTGGACGCCCAGCGGCATCGTCTGGTGGCGTGCCGAGGGCACTGCGTTCTACATCGTCTGCACGGCCTATGCGGTCTCATGGCTGTTGCTGATCAAGGCAAGCTATGACGCGGGCGCCGAGGTGCAGTCGGGCGCGCTGGGCTGGATGTCGCTGGCGCAAGACAAGGCACCGGTCTTTCCCGACATGCCGACGGATGGCCTGTTCCGCCTGATCCGGCAGCCGATCTATGTCTCTTTCGCGCTGACGCTCTGGACGGTGCCGGTCTGGACGCCGGATCAACTGGCCCTTGCCATCGTTCTGACCATCTACTGCCTCGCGGCACCACGGCTGAAAGAGAAGCGCTTCGAACGGCGCTACGGGACACGCTTTCAGCGTTACCGCGACACGGTTCCCTACGCCTTTCCCAAACTGAAGGGGTCGCCTGACCATGACCAAAATCGCGCGCAATGACCTGACGATCTACGACAAGGTGGCCGATCAGTGGTGGTCGGACGAGATCCGCTGGGTGCGCACGCTCAAGAATCTCGTGCCGGGGCGGATGGCATGGTTCGACAGGCAGATCGACTGGCGCGGCAAGCGCGTTCTGGATCTGGGCTGCGCAGGCGGTTTCATGGCCGAGGCGCTGGCGGCAAAAGGGGCTGTCGTCACCGGCATCGATCCCGCAGCGGATGCCATCGCCGCCGCCCGCGCCCATGCACAAAAGGGTGGCCTTGCGATCACCTATGATACCGGCGTGGGCGAAGACCTTCCCTATCAGGACGGCAGTTTCGACGCTGTCGTCTGTGTCGATGTTCTGGAACATGTCAGCGATCTGACACAAGTCGCCGCCGAGATTGCACGGGTCCTGCGCCCGGGCGGTCTGTTCCTTTATGACACGATCAACCGCAATCCGATTGCCCGTTTCGCGACAATCATGCTGGCCGAGGATATCCTGCGCCTTTTGCCGAAGGGCACGCATGATCCCGCCCTTTTCATCAAACCGGCTGAACTGCGGCAGACCTTGACGGGGGCGGGGCTTGTCGCGGGCAGACAGACCGGGCTGGGGCCGCGCGGGATCAACAGAAAGGGCGACTTCGTCTTCGGCCCGCTGCCGCTGAAAGCGGTGATCTACATGGGGGTGGCCCGCAAGCCTAGCCAAGCCGCCCCGTGATGATCTGACGCAAGGGCAGCCGTGCCTTGAGGTTCGCCGCGATCAGGAACACACCCGCCAGCTTGCGCTGAACGAACAGCACGTCGATCGGCACGGGGGGCGGCACAAAGCCGCTTTCGGCCAGCGCGATCCCTTCGGCATTCATCTGCCGTGTCAGCCTCTGGTCGCTGAAATCATAGTCGGTCCGGTCGTTGATGGCCGAAAAGACCAGACGCATCATCTTCATCAGCCGCGCGACGTGGTCCGGGGCGGTCGCGTCGTTCCAGAGGCCGAGACCTTGGGCCGCGGTCTTCATGGCCTCCGTCTCATCGGCAAGGCCTGCCAGAATAAGGGCGCGATAGGCCCCGGCGATGTCGCGCTGGATGATGCGCGTTGCCCCGAAATCCAGCAGCACAAGGCGCCGGGTCTGCGCATTGTAGCGGAAGTTCGCGAAGTTCGGATCGGATTGCACGACGCCGAAGTCGAAAATCTCGCGCAGGACAAGATCGACAAGGTCGCGGGCGATCTGGTTGCGGATCGATTGGTCGAGATCGGCCACGGCCTCCAGCGGCACACTGTCGATGAAGGTCATGGTCAGGACGGTCGGCACGGTCAGATCGTCCTGCACGACGGGTAGCTCATACCTGTCCGATCCGTCAAGCAGGCTGCGGAACTTGCGCAGATGCGCGGCCTCCAGCAGATAGTCGGTTTCCTCGTGCAGTTGCTTGCGGGCCTCTTCGACGTAAGGGTCGATCTCGAACCCCTTGGGGATCAGGCCGGACAGTTTGACCAGTGCCGCGACATTGGCGACGTCGCTGTCGATGGATTGCGCCACCCCCGGATATTGCACCTTGATCGCCACATCGCGCCCGTCGCGCAATGCGGCGCGGTGGACCTGCCCGATCGAGGCCGCCGCGATGGGGCGCACGTCAAACCGTTTGAACTGCCGCAGCCAGTCCGGTCCCCAAGCCTGCGTCAGCACCTGTTTGAGTTGCGCAGGCGGCATGAAATCCGCCTCGGCCCGCAGGCGCGCCATGATCTGCGACAACTCGGGCGGCAGCACGTCGCCTGCATCCATCGAGATCAGCTGCCCCAGTTTCATCGCCGCACCGCGCATCCGCGCCAGTTCGTTCGTGATGCGCCCGATATTCGCGGGCGTCAAAAGCAGATCGCGCCAGGCGGCGGGTTCACCGCGCAAGAAACCTTGGGCGCGGTGCGCGGCAACCGAACCGGCCACGTTCAGCGCCATGCCGCCAAGGCGGGCCGCACGCCAAGCGCGATGCTGTGGCACGGGGACCGCGCGTCCGAAGGAAGGGGGTTGGGTCATCTGATGCTCCGCCTTGGCTGACAGCTAGGCGGTTAGCGGCGGTCGGCAAGGCGCCAGGCCATCATTCCGCGCAAGGTGCGGCCTTGGGGCTAGATGGCTTGGTCCTTCGCCTCGGGTTGCAGGAAACCGGCGGCAATCGCGGCCCCCGCCACCATCAGCGTCGCCGTCCCCAACATCAGTGGCAGACCCCCGATCTGATAGGTCAGCCCCGACAGAACGGTGCCCAGCAGCCGCCCGCCAGCATTGGCCATGTAGTAGAAGCCCACATCCATCGTCACCCTTTCCGCTTTCGAGAACGCAAGGATGAGATAGGAATGCAGCGCCGAGTTGACGGCAAAGACCCCACCGAAGATCAGCAAGCCCGCCACCAGCACAGCCGTCAGCCATGTCTGTGGACCATCCGCGGCAAGTGCTGCGGCCGTCAGCAGGGCGGGGATCGTCGCAAGGGCCCATGCCCAGCCCTTGGCGGCGCGCACAAGGTCGCCCTCGGCCCGTGTCGATGCCCGCAGAAGGCGCGGGGCCGCCGCCTGCACGAAGCCATAAAGGATGATCCAGACCGCCATGAATGTCCCGATCATGAAGAACGCCGTACGGTTTCCCGAAACGGTGCCGTCCGACAGGACCGCGTAGAAATAGATCGGGATGCCGACCACGAACCAGACGTCGCGCGCACCGAACAGGAAGACACGCGCCGCCGAAAGCCGGTTGACGTTGGATGATTTGGAAAAGACCTCGGAAAACTTTGCACCTTTCCGGCCCTTGGGCAGTCCGGCGGGCATGAAGATCAGGACCGCGATCAGGATGACCGCAAGGATTGCCGCCATCCCCAGCACGGCCCAGACAAAGCCCAGCGTCGCCAGCAAAGCGGCCCCCAGCAGGAAGCCAAGGCCCTTGACCGCGTTCTTCGACCCCGTCAGCAGCGCCACCCACCGGAACAGCCCGCCATCCTCCGACGGGGCCAGCACCTTGACGGCGGATTTCGACGACATCTTGGCAAGGTCCTTGGCCACGCCGCTGGCCCCCTGGACGACCATCACATAGGCAACGGAGGCGCCGATCGCCCATGCCGGATCAAGTTGCGCCAAGGCCAGCAGGGCCACCACCTGAAGGCCAAGACCCGCGTAAAGCGTGGCGGTCAGACCGAAGCGCGCGGCGATCCATCCGGCACAAAGGTTTGTCACGATGCCTGCAATCTCGTAAAGCACGAAGAGGTAGGCAAGCTGGACAGGGCTGAACCCCAGCGTGTGAAAATGCAGCAGCACCAGCATCCGCAGCGCACCGTCCGTCAGCATGAAGGACCAGTAAGCGGCGGTGACGGCGATATAGGCCGACAGCCCCTCGGGCCGCGTGGGGGTTTGCGTCACAGCGAGGCTCCGACCATCAGGGCCACATCGGCAAGTCGGTGCGCATAGCCCATCTCGTTATCATACCACGCGTAGACCTTCACCTGCGTGCCGTTGATCACCATGGTCGAGGGCGCATCCACAATGCCGGATCGTACGTCATTGGTATAATCGGCCGAGACAAGCGGTCGTTCCTCGTAGCCGAGAATGCCTTGCAGGTCACCCGCAGCCGCCGCCTTGAAGAGGGCGTTGACCTCTGCGGCGGTGGTTTCGCGCGCGACCTCGAAAACGCAGTCGGTCAGCGAGCCGTTCAACAGCGGAACCCGCACGGCATGGCCGTTCAGGCGGCCCGTCAGTTCCGGATAGATCAGCGTGATCGCCGTCGCGCTGCCCGTCGTTGTCGGGATCAGGGAATTGAGGGCAGAGCGCGCGCGGCGCAGGTCCTTGGCGGGGCGGTCCACGATGGTCTGTGTGTTCGTCACATTGTGGATGGTGGTGATCGACCCGTGCTTGATGCCGAGGGTCTCGTGAATGACCTTGACCACCGGTGCAAGGCAGTTTGTCGTGCAGCTTGCCGCCGTGACGATCCGGTGTTTTTGGGCGTCATAGATATCGTGGTTCACACCGTAAACGATGTTGGCCGCATCCCCGTCCTTGACCGGGGCCGAGACGACGACCTTCTGCACACCCGCGGCAAAATAGGGCGCGATCCTGGCCTCTGTCTTGTGGACGCCGGTGCAATCGATGACGACATCCACCCCCTCCAGGGGAAGGCCCCCGATATCCTTCGTCCCGATGAAGGGCAGCCTTGTGCCGTCAATCGTCACGCTGTCCGCATCATGGGCAAAATCGGCCTGCCAGCGCCCGTGCACCGTGTCGAACTCCAGCAGATGGGCGTGCATCTCGGGGTCGCCCACGGCGTCGTTGATCCATGCGATCCTGGCGCCGCGTTCCAGCAGCGGCTTCAGGGCCAGCTTGCCGATCCGGCCAAGGCCGTTGAGGGCATAGGTGGTCATGCGGAGGCCCCTTCTTCGGTTTGTGCGATGTCGTCGACGGCCTTCTGCAAGGCGATCCGGTCGAGCGAGGCGATCGGCAAGGCTGTAAAGACTTTGATCCGGTTGAGAAGCGCGCCATAGGCCTGATGAAAGGCAAGGCTTTTCTCGGCGGCAGAGCCTTCGACCTTCACCGGATCAGGCATCCCCCAATGGGCGCTGACCGGCTGGCCCGACCAGGCTGGACAGTCCTCATTCGCGGCCTGATTGCAGACGGTGAAAACGAAATCGAACGCGGGCGCATCGTCGCCCTGAAAGACGGACAGGTTTTTGGCTTCGAGAACGGACACATCATGCCCCTTCTGCCGAAGCACTTCGAGCGCAAAGGGGTTCAACTCGGATCGTGCCCGCGTGCCGGCCGAATAGGCCACGAACCGGTCACCGGCTTCTTTGCGCAGGATGGATTCCGCAAAGATGGATCGTGCGGAATTGCCGGTGCAGATGAAAAGGACATGATATTTGCGATCAGTCATGGGGCCGTCTCCGTAGAGGTCAAAAGAGGTGAGGGGTGAACAGATGTCCGGGCGACCGCGACAGCAGTCGCGCAGCAGGTAGTCGAAGGTCTCGCGGGCCGCATCCATGTGGATCGCATAGCGCAGCGAGGTTCCGGCACGCTCTTGCGTGACCAGACCGGCCTGCATCAGCGCGCTGACATAGGTCGACAGCGTGTTGGGCCGCAGATCCAGCGCCCGCGCCAGTTCGGTTGCGGGGACACGGTCGGGGTAGCGGCGCATCAACAGCCGGAAGAGGGCCAGTCTTTGCGGATGGCCGAGGATCGAAAGGCGGTTGGGAATCACTATTTCCATAATTCATGAAATACGGAAGTATAGGGCGCAGCGCAACTGTTCTCTGCCGGTTGCCACGCGAAAACGCGCCCGCCGCGGCGGATGGGGGCCGGTGACGTGACACGGACCATGGATTGCGGTCAATGTCCATCGCCCCACTGGCATCCGCGCATTGTCCTGGCGATTGGCGGCGAGATGTGATCGTCTCGTCGCGGATGCTTGAACTGGATTGCATAACCTGGAACCTCCACCGCTGCCGCGGCAGAGACGCGCAGATCGATCCCGATAGAACGGTGCGGGTGCTGTGCGATCTGTTGTCCGACGCCGCGCCAGGGCTTTGTATCCTGACAGAGGCGGATGACGAGCAGCCCCCCTATGGTGCCCTGTTGGATCTGGATCGCATCCAGGAGGTCTCGGGTCTTGCGACGGCGCATACCGATCTGTCGCTGCGTTGGGGGGACAGCAGTCACGGGTTTCTCGGGACCATCGTTCTTCATGATCCGCGGGTCGAGATCGTGGATGGATGTCTTCTGGACCTGCCGGGCGTCTATCCGCGTGGCGCGACCATTCTGACCTGCCGCGCGGCTGGCCATGACTTCCGCGTGATCGCGACGCATCTGTCGCTTGGACAGCCTTTGCGCGTGGCGCAAATGCGCGCGGTCGGGCAATATCTGGCGCGGCATCGTGACCTGCCGGCCCTCTTGATCGGCGATTTGAACGAATGGCGCCCCTGGGGCGGTTTCGCGTTCTCGCGCGGTGTGGCGCATCGCAGTTTCACAGGGCCAGCGCGCCGCAGTTATCCGGCCGTCTTTCCCATGCTGCCCCTCGACCGGATCATGGCGACGGCACCCTTCCGGGTCGAAAACGCGCATGTGCTGAGGTCACCCGAGCTGGTGGAGACCTCGGATCATCTGCCGTTGCGGGCGACCGTGACCTTGGCCTAGGGGCCACCATCGCGCGCCGGTGTCCAGCGGTGCAGCCAGACATCAGACCAGCGGGTGCCATCGTCGTTGCGCAGCACAAGGCGGATTTCGGCGGCTTCGGCATCACCGGGTTCGAAACGAAAGCCCACCCGCAGGTGGCCGCGTTCCGCGATTTCATAGGCCGAGAGACCGAGCACAGCACCCGCCGAGGATTCGATGACCGGCCGAAGCCCGTCAAGATCACTGCCATCGAAATCGACGACATACTGAAGGCGGCCCGGCTGGTCGTGCACAAGACCCGACCGCGATTGCACAACGTGGATGCGTGGCTGGCGCGAGGCAAGCGGATCGGCCCCCATCGAGATCTTGTAGCGAAAGCGGTAGGTCTCGCCCGCGTCAAGGGGCTGCTCGGGTCGCCAGAAGGCGACGATATTGTCGAAAAACTCATCCTCGGTCGGGATCTCGACCAGCATGACGCTGCCAGCGCCCCAATCGCCGTCCGGTTCGACCCAGGCAGAGGGCCGAAGATGATAGGCGGCCTCGGCATCTTCGAAGGCCGCGAACGTGCGCGCGGACTGGATCAGGCCGAAACCCCGCGGCCCTGCGTCCGCAAATGCCGAGGTCTGCAGCCTCGCGGGATTTGTCAGCGGACGCCACAGCATCTCGCCCGCGCCATTCTCGATCAAGAGCGCGTCGCTGTCGTGAACGCGCGGGCGGAAATCATCGGAGACCACCGCGCGCAGCGGTCCCTTGAGATACATGGAGGTCAGCGGTGCGATTCCGACGTCCGTTATCCGCACCCGCGGGAAGAGAACGACATTCACCGCAATCGTCGTCGGCTCGCCGGGGGTGATGGTCAATGTCGCGGCCCCGGCGACCGAAGGGCTTTCAATCAGGGCGTCAAGCCGCGCTGTGCCGTTCTCGGCCTCGTGCAGGCGGAGCCGGGTAAAGACGGGAAACTCTTCCGGCGCCCCTCCACCGGTGCCGATCGCAAGGGCGCGGGCGGACAGACCGTAAAGCGTCTCGGCCGAGACGGCGCGAAAATAGCTTGCACCTTGGGTGACGAAGAATTCGTCGGCAAAGGTCGGCTGCCGGAAGGGCGCACGGAAGCGTGCCCCCGAAAACCCCATGTTTTCGCTGTCGGATGCGCGCATCCTGACGGGGGTGTCAAAGTAACTCTCGCCGAAGGTAAAGAGCGACGGGTCAAAGGCGATGGGTTCGACGCCATTACCGCGTTGCACTTCGACGGCGACCTTGTCCTGAAAGTAAAAGCCCGGCGGCAGCAGATCGGCGGCAAAGCCTTCCCCCAGCGGGAGACCGGCCGCGCCGCCCTCGGCGGGCCGAATGGCGCGGAAGCTGTCATATGTCAGATCGTCAAAGGGCGCTGCAAGCTGCATCGCCGGATCGCGATGAGGCACTTCTGACAGCCGCCGCGCGAGCGCTTCAAAGCTTTCGGTCGGCTCTTGCGACCAGCCGATCCTTGGGGCCGCGAGTGCCATAGCGCCAGTAAGGAAAGAGCGACGATACATCATCGCGGGGCCTTTGCATCAAGCCAGGGAACAAGCCAGGGCCCTGCAAGAAGCGGACCCGCGATCAGTGTCAGCCAAAGCGCCTGCCACGCAGTATCGCCGCCGATGACCGCGACCATGACCAGCGCCATGCCGGCCAAAGCCTCGATCGTGCCACCGGGCAACTTCGGAAGGCGTCGTGCCCTGTTGCTTTTCCAGCCGCTGTCCTGCCCGAGGATCACGGCAATCACCGAAATCGTCTGACGGACCATGACGATCGGCGACAGAAGGGTGCTTAGCCACAATTCGGCGGCCGTGGCGCGCAGGAAGGTCTTGCGGCGCGATGGTCGTTCGGTGCGCCTGTAAAACCAGACGAGGGCGGCAAGCTTGGGAACCAGAAGCAGGGCCAGCGCGCCCGACAATACCGGAACCGCCCAAGGCGCCATGCCCGCAAGCACAAAAAGCAGGATCAGAAGAAGCCAGATCGGTGACGACAGGTAGCTCTGGACGCCAGAGGCAAGGTGAATGCGGCTGACCTTGTTCAGGCGGCTTCCGAACAAGGGCCGCAGATGCTGCAGGTTTCCCTGGCTCCACCGGCGGTCTCGGCGATGAAAGGTCTCGAGATCTTCGGGGCAGTCTTCCGAACTGCCACAGGTCTGCGGCGTGATTTCAACCCGCCAGCCGTTGCGGACCAATAGCGCGGCCTCGACAAAGTCGTGGCTCAGGAACTCGCCCCCGTAGGGCGCCGGGCCGCTGAGGCGGGGAAGGCGCATCACCGCACGGAAGGCTTCGATCCGGATCAGGGCGTTATGACCCCAGTAGTTGCCCGCGCGCCCCGACCATGCCCGCAGGCCCCTGATGAAGACGGGCCCCGTCAGACGCGCCGACAACCGCTGAAGCCGCGCAAAGCGCGTCGCACCGGGCCGGAAGGCGATGCCGCTTTGCAAAAGGGCAAGCCCGGGCGTTCGCTCCATCCGGTAGCGCAGCGCGCTCAGGCGATCGACCCGCATGGCGCTATCGGCGTCCATCACAAGCATGAAGCTGTAGGAGGCGCCAAAATTGTCGATCCAGTCAGCGATATTGCCGGGTTTGCGGCCCTTGTTGTCGGTGCGGCGGCGATAGTGCAGCACGCCGGTGGCGCACAGCCTTTCGATTGCGCGCTGTTCCTGCGCTGCCTTGCTGGCGGGCGTGTCGGACAGAAGCCAGATCTCTGTCGTCCGGCTTTGACCGGCGCGTTTCAGGTCGCGATGCATTTCCGCGATGCGCCTGACCACCCCTGCGGGATCTTCGCCACAGATCAGGAACAAGACGGCCGTCCGCTCTTTCGGGGTCCAGCCTGCGGGGACAGCATCCTTGCCCGGCTCTGCTTGGCCGACGGCAATCAGCGCCGTCGCCGCCGCGGCGGATACCCATAAGGCGTTGAGCGCGAAGAGCGCGACAAGCAGCACGTCGAGCGCTTCAAGCGGCGCAAGAACAGCGCCAAGGCCAACGACCAAAGGCACGGACATCACAAGCGTCAGCGCCACGAAGCGGGGAAAGGCCGCACCGCTGCGCACGCGATCGGGTCGCCGCGTCTGTTGCGCCCTTGTCGCGGCGGAAGACAGGGACGAGACCTCGCTCATCGCGGGCGTTTCAGGGGCCAGATGCGGCTGAAGACGCCGTCTTTCTTGATCAGCCCGTGCTGAAGCGCCGCACCGATATGCAGCAAAATGAACCCGACCAGCACAAAGCGGGCGGTCGCATGAATCCACTGCGCCGTTTCGGCAAGATCATCAGAGCGTGGCACAAGAAAGGGCATCCCTACGGCGTTCAGCGACTCGATCGGAAAACCGCCGGCGACGACACGGACATAGCCCGACACCGCCATGACGATCAAAAGCAGATAAAGCATCACATGGCTGACGGCCGCCGCGTTCTTCTGCCATGCCGGCATGGACGCAGGCAGCGGTGCGGCAGGTGTCAGGGCGCGCATGACAAGGCGCGCGATGACCAGAAGGATGATCAGGATGCCGATGTTCTTGTGGTAGATGTAAAGCGCGTTTTGCACGCCCCGCGAAAGGTCGTCTGCGGTCATGATGCCCCCGACCGGAATGGTCGAAAGCACCACAAGCGCGGTCAGCCAATGAAGCCACCGCGTCGGTGTGGAATAGCCTTGGCGAAAGGTCTGGGGTTCAGCCATCTGCGTCTCTCTGCGATTTCACGCCTTAAGGTAGATCGCGCGGGCGCTGCATCAAATGCTTTGCTTGACCAAGGCAGTCCGGCGCTTACTTGGTTGGGGATGAGACAGATCTTCCTGCAGATGTCATCCACCTTGCACCGCTACGCGCCGGGCACACCCTTGACCCGTCTGCGGATGGAATTTCTGCTCTCCAGCCTCAGCGGCTTGGTGATCGTCATCTTCTGCGCATCCCTTTTCGACACACCGACCGGCGTGGTCGTCGCTTGCGGGCTTTATGCGCTGGGCGTGGCGTGCACCGCGCTGGCGGTCCAGCGGCAGTATCCCCATGCGGAATTCGGGCTGTGCAATCTGATCACGATGACAAGACTGTCGTTGACACTCTCGCTGGTCCCGTTGCTGTTCTTGGCGCGGCCCGTCGCGCCGTCGGATCTGTGGACGGCCTTTGCCATTGCGGCCATCGCCCTGTCACTTGACGGTGTCGATGGCTGGACCGCACGGCGATCCGGCCTTGTGTCCCGCTTTGGCGCGCGGTTCGACATGGAGGTCGACTCGGTCTTTGCCCTGGTGCTGGCTCTGGTCGCCTATGCGTCGTCGCAGGCCGGGCTCTGGATCGTGCTGCTGGGCCTGCCACGCTACGCCTTCTTTGCCGCCGCAAGGGTCTGGCCGCGACTGGCGGCCCCGGTGCCCGACACTGTTTTCCGCAAGGCCGTCTGTGTTTTCCAGATCGGAACCCTGATCGCCTTTCTGGTGCCGGTCCTGCCCACGGCGGTCCTGACCTTTTCTGCCGCGCTGGCGGCGGCGGCTTTGGCCTGGTCGTTCCTTGCCGATATCCGCGTGTTGCTGTCTCGCCCCGCATGATGGCAGCGCAGGCGAAAAACCGGACCGGATCCCTTGCGGCAGTGATCCTTGCGGCGGCGCTTCTTTATCTTGTGCTGGCGGTGCCAAATCATCCTCTGGCGCTTGCCTGGGACGGTCTTCTGGTTGTCCCGCTGGAATGGCCCGTCATCATCATCGGCTTGGCGGTGCTGGGCCCCAAGCGGCGGTTCACGCATGTCCTGAAATGGGTAATCGTCGTGTTTCTGACCTTGGTCACGGTGATCAAGCTTGTGGATTTCGCGACATTCTCGACCTACAACAGGGGTTTCAACCCGCTGGTCGACCTGCACCTGATCCCTGCGGCCTGGAACCTCGGGTCGGGCAGTTTGGGGCTCGCCTTGGCCAGCCTGATCGTTCTGGCGCTGATTGCCGCGATCGCAGGCTTGGTCTGGGCCTTGTGGTGGGCCACGGGCACCTTCGTGCGGGTCGCGCTGCCGCTTGGGGCGCGCAGGGCCGCGGCCGTCGCGGTGATCGCTTGCGCCGGTCTTGCAGCCGCCGAAATCGGCAATGCGATGCGCGCATGGAGCCTGCCTTTCGGCCCACCCGGCGCCGCCTTCACCACGCGCGTGGCGGTCGAGCGGGTGGACATGATCTCGGAAACCTATGTCCGACTTCGCAATTTCCGCATTGCCGCCGAGACCGATCCCTTTGCGCAAGCGGCGCCGCTTTTGGACAAGGTGGGCGGGCGCGACGTGGTCTTGATCTATGTCGAAAGCTACGGCGGTTCTAGCCTGACGAACCCGCGATACGCGCCCACACATCTGGCATCATTGGCCGGGATCGAGGCCGAGCTTGACGCGCAAGGGCTTGCAATGCGGTCAGGCTGGCTGGAGGCGCCGATCCTCGGGGGGCAAAGCTGGATGAGCCATGCAACCCTGGCAAAGGGTCTGTGGATCCCCGACCAGCGCACCTATGGCGCGGCCTTGGTCAGCGGGCGTCGGTCCTTGTTCCATCTTGCCCAAGACAACGGTTTCGAAACCGTGGCCGTGATGCCCGCAATCACGATGGACTGGCCCGAGGCCGACTTCATGGGCTTCGATCGCATCTATGCCGCGGCTGACCTTGGCTACAACGGATTGCCGTTCAACTGGGTGACGATGCCGGATCAGTTCACGCTGACGGCTTTCGACCGGCTGGTGCGGACCCCTGCCGATGGGGCACAGCGCCAACCGATCTTTGCGCAGATCGCGTTGATCTCGTCCCATGCACCCTGGACACCGGTGCCAGAGCTGGTCGCATGGGACGACATCGGCGATGGGACGATCTTCGATGCGGTGGCGCAATCGGGCGATCCGCCCGACGTGGTCTGGCGCGACCGCGATCGGGTGCGCGATCAGTTCCGGCAAGCCGTCGACTACAGCTTGCGCACCGTGGGGGCATATGCCGCGCGCAGCACCGACAATCCGCCCCTGATGATCGTCATGGGCGATCATCCCCCGGCGCTCTTTGTCAGCGAGGATGAGGCGATGACCGTTCCGGTTCACGTCATCGGGCCGCCTGACCTTGTCGCGCGGTTCGCGGACTGGGGCTGGGTCGCGGGTATGGTTCCGGATCTTGCGTCACCCGCGATACGGATGGATGCCTTCCGCAACCGGTTCCTTGCCACCTTCAGCGATGGGTCCGTCAGCCCTTGACGGCCCCCGCCATGACGGCACCGACGATCAGCCGCTGAAGCGCAAGGAAAGCAGCAATCGCCGGCAGCACGGTGATCACACAGGCCGCCGCCAGAAGTTGCGTCGTCGAGGAGCTGGTCGAGCCCGCGAAGTTGAAAATCGCGACCGAGATCGGCTGTAGCTGGTCGCGCGACAAAAGGATGAACGGCACCAGGAATTGTGACCATCCCATCAGCATGTTGAGGATGAACGCCGAGGCCATCCCCGGGGCCGCAAGCGGAAGCGTGATGAAGCAGAGGATCTGTGCCGGTGTGCAGCCATCGACAGCCGCCGCCTGTTCCAGCGATCGGGGTATCGCGTCAAAACTGGCCTTGAGCATCCAGACCGAAAGCGGCACGCCAAGCGCCATGTAGACACCCGCCGCTGCGGCATGGGTCTCAAGCAGGCCGAGCCGCTCCATATAGCGATAAAGCGGGATCAGCAGCACAAGCGGCGATACCATTTGCACGGTCAGGATGCCCAGCATCAGGGCCGAGGCACCGCGGAAGCGCCGGCGCGAAAAGACATAGGCCGCAGGAACCGAAACCAAAAGCGCACCAGTAGCACCCAGCGCGCAGAGCTTGATGCCATTCCAGAGATAACGGCCGAAGGCGCGGTCCGTCAGGATCTGCTCGAAATTGGCCAGCGTCGGCTCTTGCGGGATGAAGCGGGCGGCCCCCAGAAAAACCTCGGCGGGTGTGCGGATGGCCAATGACACGAGCCAAAGAAGCGGTGCCGCGAACAGCATGACAAGCAGGCATGCAACCGCATAGGTCGCCAGATCGCCCAGCCTTTCTGCCCGACGTCCTGTCATGGCTGCCGGTCCCGTCGGTCAACCAGAAGGCGGATGTAGACAACAGTCAGCGACAGCGCGATCAGCACAAGGATCAGCGCAAGCACAGACCCGCCGGAAAGGTCGAAGTTGTAAAAGACCGTGGTGAAGGTGTAGAGCGACAGGACCTCGGTCGCGCGCCCCGGGCCACCGCCCGTCAGGGCAAGGATCACGTCGAAGGTATTCAGGGTCTGGATCGTCACAAGCACGCTCGCCACCAGGATCGCAGGGCGCATCTGCGGCAGCGTGATGAACAGGAAACGGGCGAATGGGCCCGCCCCATCCACGGCCGCAGCGGCATAGAGGTCTTGCGCCAGACCCTTGCGCGCCGCGTAAAAGACGATCATCGCAAAGGCCGTGCCCTGCCAGACGTTCGCGATGACGGCCGAGATCATCGCGTTGTCGGGATCGGAAAGCCAGCGCACCGGCGCAATCCCCAAAAGCGCCAGCGTGGAATTGAGCGCGCCGAAAGGCGCCTCGGAAAACAGCATCTGCCAGATCAGCCCGTTTGCGATGCCGGGCACCACCCATGCCGTCAGAACCACGGTGCGCAACAGCCCCATGCCCCACAGGTTGCGCGCCTCTCCACGCACGACGGTCAGCGCGATCAACAGACCGGTGCCGAGAATGCCGACCACGCTGGCCATGGTGAAGACAAGCGTCACCCAAAGCACGCCGGGCAGGGCGGGTGCTGACAGCGTTTGCGACATCCGATCCAGCCCGTAGCTTTCGATGCCGCGCAGCAGTGTCGCATCCCCGAATGCAAGGCGGACCACATCGAGGATCGGCACAAGATAGAAGGCACCCAGCATCAAGACCGCTGGTGCAAGCCACGGCCATATGGCCGACCGCGCGCGCCTTCGGCGTCGCGGCCCTTGGGCCGCAGCCGCCACGCCTGTTTGCGTGATCGCCACCGGTCGGCCCGTCAGAGCCGTTCGAAGGCCGCCTGAACAGCGGCATTGGCCGCGTCAAGCGCCTCTTGCGGTGTGGCCGCACCTGACAGCACATCACCGATCATGATCTGGATGTTGTTTGAAATCTCGGGGTAGATCGGCACGCCGGGTCGCGCCTGTCCATCGACCAGCGCCTCGGCGAAGACGTCGAATTCCGGGCCTTCGAATGCGTCGAACTGGTCATATTGCGCCGCGGATGTCGGCAGCAGGCCCTGAATGGCGTTGCTTTGACCGGAATAGATCTCGCGGATCATCTCGGCGCAGATCCGGACGGCTTCGGGATCGTCGGACATGGCTGCGATGGTCCAGCCGCCGGTCCCGGTCGCGCGCGCATCGGCACTGGGACCCGGGATGGGGGACACGGCCCAAGCGGCAAAGTCTTCCGCAGGCAGGGTGCCGCGCAATTGGCCGTATTGCCAGTTGCCGCCCACAAAGAGCGCGGTCGTGCCAGCCGCTGCGGCGGCGTTGAATTCGTCGTAGTTCACGATCGAGGTCACACGCGGCGGCGCGGCGCCGGTGTCGACAAGGTCCTTGTAGAAGTTGATCGCGTTCAGGAATTTCTCGCGGTTCTCGCCCTCGGCGAAGACCGGGCGTCCCGTATCATCGACCAGCCGGCCACCCTGCGCCCAGAAATGCGCAAGCCAGTCGAAGGTCGTCCCTTCCCAGCGCCCGCCGTTGAAAAGCAACCCTTCCTTGCCCGACTCGGCAGTGGCAAGCGCAGCGGTCTGTAGATCTTGCCAGGTCTGCGGCGCGTCGGGGACCAACCGCGTGTCGCGATAGAGCACCCGAAGATCCGTGAACCACCACCATGCCAGAAGCTCGCCCGCCTCATTGGTCACGGCGTCGCGGACATAAGGAAAGAGATCGTCGATCTCGGCCGTTGTCCAATGCGCATTCATCGGCGTCAGGATATCGGCGCTTTTGAACAGGGCCAGTTGCGAGCTGTCGATCATGGCGCAGTCCGGGCCGCGTCCGGCACGGGCCTGCTCGAGCAAGCGGGCCTGTTCCTGACCGATGTTGTCCGTGGCGATCTGTGTTTCGATCTTCCAGTCGGGGCGCGCCGTGATGAATTGGGTAAAGAGCTCTTCGAAGGCCATCCGCGTCGCATCATCGGCGGAATAAAGGTCGTAGGCCGTCAGCCGGAATGTCATGGTATTGGGCGCATCCGGCAGCCCCACACGATCACGCGTGATCAGGTCTTGTGCGGCAAGCGAAGTGGGAATGCCCAAGGCACAAGCCGCGCCGACAGCGCCGAGGATTCCATAAAAGCGATAAGTCATGACCAGCCTTTCGTTTGGATGAGGGATGATGCCTTGGTCTAGACCGGACGGGAAAGGGCGGTGCCCGTCTCGGGATCAAAGACATGGGTTTGCGTGGCGTCGAAGACGAGGTGCACGTTTTCCTTTTCGCCCAGTTGCGTGTCCGGGGGCAGGCGGCTTCTGAGGCGGTTGCCCGTGGCCGTCTCGAACTCCACGATGATTTCCTGACCGACAGGTTCCAGTGTCAGGGCGCGCGCGGGCAGACCGCTGTCTGACAGGCGCACCGCCTCGGGCCGCAGGCCGATCACCACCTTGCGACCCGCATCAGTTGGCCCGGGCAGATCGAC
The DNA here is from genome assembly GCF_036770585.1 of Yoonia sp. Classification (GTDB taxonomy): domain Bacteria; phylum Pseudomonadota; class Alphaproteobacteria; order Rhodobacterales; family Rhodobacteraceae; genus Yoonia. Next base: position 37,767 of record NZ_DAIPIW010000017.1, read on the forward strand.
ATGGATCTGGCCGGCAATTTCGGCCCCCCGGTCGGTCAGCGTCGCATCCATCAGGTTCATCGCCGGTGAACCGATGAATTGCGCCACGAAGAGGTTGGCGGGCTGGCGGTAGATCTGCATCGGCGGGCCGACCTGCGCGATCCGGCCGGCATTCATCACGACCACACGGTCGGCCATCGTCATCGCCTCGGTCTGATCGTGGGTGACGTAGATCGTCGTGGTGGGCATATGCTCTTTCAGCCTGCGCATCTCTGCCCGCATGGACACGCGCAGTCGCGCATCGAGGTTGGAAAGGGGCTCGTCGAAAAGAAAGAGCTTCGGGCGGCGCACCATCGCACGGCCCATGGCGACGCGCTGCTTCTGGCCGCCCGACAACATTGCAGGACGGCGATCGAGCAGGTCCGTGATTTCCAGAACCTCGGCAATTTTCGCAACGCGCGCCCTGACCTCGGCCCGCGTCATGCCGCGACGCCGAAGCCCGAAGCCGATATTCCCCGCAACGGTCATATGCGGATAGAGCGCGTAGTCCTGAAACACCATCGCCACGTCCCGCGCACCGGGGGACAGGTCGTTCACCACCTCGCCGCCGATACGGATCTCGCCGGAACTCTCGTCCTCGATCCCCGCGATCACGCGCAGGGTCGTGGACTTGCCACAGCCCGAGGGCCCGACGATCACGACAAATTCGCGGTCCGCGACGGTCAGGGACACCTTGTCGAGCGCCATCTGTCCGCGATCGTAGATCTTCGTGACATCAGTCAGAGCTAATTCGGCCATGCGTTTCTTTCGACCCCTTCGATAACCAAGCTAGTCCTCTGCCGCGCGCCGTCCATTCTTTCTGCGGCTGCTTGATTTCGGTGGTTTTCGGACAAGGTCCTGGTGTGATGAAGCAATCACTGCGCACCGACGCCACAACCGCATCCTTCAAGCCGATGGCTTATCGGGTCGCGCATGTCGTCGTGCCTGTGGCAAGCATCCTTTTCGTCCTGTCCCATGTCGATGGCGCAGAGGTCTGGGCGGCCTTGCGCGGCATGCAAGCCGGTCTGATGCTGGCCGCCGTCGTCGCCTGTTCCCTGCAGATCGTGCTCAGCGCGCTGCGCTGGCGGCTGACGGCATCCTTGCTGGGCGCGGCGATGACGCGCAGATCGGCCGTAAGCGAATATTATCTGTCGAGTTTCATCAACATGACACTTCCGGGCGGCGTTTTGGGTGATGCGACCCGTGCTTTGCGCGCCCGGACCACAGCCGGTCTGGAAACGGCGGCACAGGCCGTCGTGATCGAACGCTTTGCCGGACAGATCGCGCTTGGCACGGTTCTGCTTTTGGGGCTGGCGGTATCGGGGCGATCTGTCTTGCAGACATCGGCCTGGATTGCAGCCGGCGTTATCGCAATTCTTCTGCTGCTTTTGCGTGCAGCACGGCGCGCGGAAATCACGGGCCGCGCGCCTGCGTTTCTCAGACGCTTCGGCTTGGCGATCGGCCGAAGCTGGGCATGGGGCCGCGGCTTTGCCGCGCAAGCCGTGCTCAGCCTTGCGATCGTCGTGGTCAATCTTGTGGCATTTGCCTGCGCTGCCCGTGCGGTCGGTGCCGAAATCGGTTTCCCTGCAATACTTTATGCCGTGCCATTGATCCTTCTGGCGATGCTGATCCCCTTTTCCATAGGCGGTTGGGGCTATCGCGAGGGCGCAGCGGCGGCGATCTTTCCCCTGATCGGTCAAAGCGCCGCCATGGGTGTCAGCGCAAGTGTCGCCTTCGGTGCGGCGATCCTGCTTGCAAGCCTGCCGGGTGCATTCTTGATCCTGCGTCCGGCACATCGTCCCGGGCCCGCGTCCTCGATGCCCGCCGAACGGGCCAGCAAATGAACGGCGCCGGTGGCAGATTGCCAGATTGATCGTGCCAGCAGGAAATCGGGACAAAAAAGACCATTTAAAAGACGGCGGTCTCTGGCGG
>NZ_DAIPIW010000087.1:0-9543 GCF_036770585.1 Yoonia sp.
ACCGCGATCTCCGACCTCGAGGTCGAGAATATCGAGGTCGACGGCCATATGTGGCACTTCAAATACCCGCTGGCCGGTGGCGAGACCTATGAATACGTCGAGAAAGACGAAGACGGGAACGTCACCTTGCGCGAAACGCGCGATTACATCTCGATTGCCACGACACGCCCCGAAACCATGCTGGGCGACGGGGCTGTCGCGGTGAACCCCAAGGACGCGCGCTATGCGCCCATCGTCGGCAAGCTGTGCGAAATTCCGGTCGGCCCCAAGGAACACCGCCGCCTGATCCCGATCATCACCGACCCCTACCCCGATCCCGATTTCGGATCGGGTGCGGTCAAGATCACGGGTGCCCATGACTTCAACGACTACGAGGTCGCCAAGCGCGGCAATATCCCGATGTATTCCCTGATGGACACCAAGGGGAACATGCGCGCGGACGGATTGCCCTATGCCGAGGAAGCCGCAGTCGCGCAGGCGATTGCGAATGGCGAGCAGGGTTTCGACGAGGCGATGATCGCCGCGATGAACCTTGTGCCCGACGAATACCGCGGACTGGACCGGTTCGAGGCGCGAGCCCGCGTGGTGGCCGACATCACGGCGGAAGGTCTGGCCGTCATGATCCCGAACCCGGCGGTGGGTTCCACCCACCCTACAGAGGACGAAGGTAGGGTGGGTGACAACCCACGCGATGACGCACCCGCTATGATCCCCTTCGTCGAAGCCAAGAAGATCATGCAGCCCTTCGGCGACCGCTCGAAAGTGGTCATCGAGCCGATGCTGACCGACCAGTGGTTCGTGGACAGCGCCAGGATCGTCGCGCCTGCGCTGGAAAGCGTGCGTTCCGGTCGCGTGAAAATCATGCCCGAGAGCGGCGAAAAGGTCTTCTTCCACTGGCTGGAGAACATCGAACCCTGGTGCATTTCACGCCAGCTCTGGTGGGGGCATCAGATTCCGGTCTGGTATGGTCTTGACCTTGGTGTCGAGGACGAAAGCAATCCTTCGGGCACATTGGACGAGGTCGAAATCCTCGGGCTGCTGCTTGACGGGCTGGTCCACCGTGGCACGGTCATGCACAGCGGCCCTGATCTGGAAAGCGTCAAGGGCGATTTCATCTTCGACAACGCGGATGTGCCCAGCCCCTTGAGCCATGCCAAGGTGATCGAAGTCGCCGACCGCGCCGAAGCCGTCGACCGCTTTGCCGCCAGCCTTGCGCAATACAATGTCACACAGGATCCGACCGTGCTGGAATATCCCGTCTGGCGCGACCCCGATGTCCTCGACACCTGGTTTTCGTCCGGTCTTTGGCCTTTCGGCACGCTTGGCTGGCCTGCGGATGACCCGGCGATGAAATACTTCCCCGGCGACGTGCTGGTCACGGGACAGGACATCCTCTTCTTCTGGGTCGCCCGCATGATGATGATGTCCGAGGCGGTGATGGGCCGCGAACCCTTCCACACCGTCTACCTGCACCAGCTTGTCCGCGATGCCAAGGGCGAGAAGATGTCGAAGACCAAGGGCAACGTGATCGACCCGCTGGACATGATCGACGCCTACGGGGCTGACGCGCTGCGCTTTTCCAACGCGCAGATGGCAGCCCTGGGTGGGGTGCTGAAGATCAGCGAGGACCGGATCAAGGGCTATCGCAACTTCGGCACGAAGCTGTGGAACGCCTTCAGCTTTGCCGACCACTACGACATCCCCTACCCCGGCGATGTCCCGATGCCCACCGCGACACAGACCCTGAACAGATGGATCATCGGCGAGACCGGCAAGGTGCGCGAAGCCGTCGATGCCGGGATGGAGGCCTACCGGTTCAACGACGTGGCCGACGCGCTTTATGCCTTCACATGGGGCAAGGTCTGCGACTGGTATCTGGAATTCTCGAAACCGATCCTGCAAGGCGATGATGCGGCGGCGAAAGCGGAGACCGAAAAGACCCTGCGCTGGGTGCTTGATCAATGCCTGGTCATGCTGCACCCGATCATGCCCTTCATCACAGAAGAACTCTGGGGCATGGGCCAGAGCCGCGCCAAGATGCTGGTCCATGCCGACTGGCCGACCTACCGGGCGGCTGATCTGCTGGATGCGGATGCCGACCGCGAGATGAACTGGGTGATCGCGCTGATCGAAAACACCCGCTCTGCCCGCGCGCAGGTGCATGTGCCTGCGGGGGCCAAGGTGCCTCTTCTGGTCAAGGGTCTCGACGCCCGGGGACAGTCCGCATGGGACAACAATGCGGCGCTGATCCAGCGTCTGGCCCGCATCGACAGCCTGACAGCCGTCGATGACTTTCCCAAGGGCTGCGTCACCATCCCGATGGAGGGCGGCACCTTCGCGATCCCGCTCGAAGGGCTGATCGACGTCGCCGCCGAAATCGACCGGCTGGAAAAGACGCTGCAAAAGTTGGGCAAGGAACTCGGCGGCCTGCGCGGGCGGCTGACCAATCCCAATTTCATCGCCTCGGCCCCTGATGACATCGTGGCGGAAGCGCGCGCGAATCTCGGATTGCGCGAAAATGAAGAAAGCCAGATCAAGGCGGCCATCGCGCGCCTGCAAGAGATCGGCTGACGCATCATCGGGGGCGGCTTTTCGGGTCGCCCCTGATTTCTTTCTCCCACGAAACTCCCGCCGGAGGCATAGACCACTTGCCAAAGTGGCCGCGCCCTCCTCAAATCACCGCCATGACCAAACCAACCCTCACACCCCTCGCCCAGTCCCTTCCCGCCTCGGTCCCCTTTGTCGGCCCCGAAGCGCAGGAACGCCGCATGGGCCGCCCCTTCGTCGCCCGTCTGGGGGCCAATGAAAGCGGCTTTGGCCCATCGCCCAAAGCCATCGCCGCCATGCAAGAGGCCGCCTCCGAGGTCTGGATGTATGGCGACCCTGAAAGCCACGATCTGCGCCACGCCCTTGCCGCGCACCACGGCGTCGCCCCCCAGTGCATCATGATCGGCGAAGGCATCGACGGGCTTTTGGGGCTGGTCGTGCGGCTTTATGTCGGTCAGGACGATCCGGTCGTGACCTCGGACGGGGCCTATCCGACCTTCAACTACCATGTCGCGGGCTTTGGCGGGGTGCTGCACAAGGTGCCCTATCAGAGCGACCACGAAGACCCCGACGCGCTGGTCGCCAGGGCGGCCGAAGTGGGCGCCAAACTGATCTATTTCGCCAACCCCGACAACCCGATGGGAAGCTGGCACAGCGCAGAGATCGTGCAGCAAATGATCGACCGCCTGCCCGAGGGCTGCCTTCTGATCCTCGACGAGGCCTATGTCGACCTCGCCCCCGAAGGCACGGCCCCGGCTATCGACACCGGCGCGGACAATGTGCTGCGGATGCGCACCTTTTCCAAGGCCCATGGCATGGCCGGTGCGCGGGTGGGCTATGCCATCGGCCACGCGGCGGTGATTGCGGGTTTCAACAAGGTGCGCAACCATTTCGGTATGTCGCGGATCGGTCAGGCAGGCGCAGTCGCAGCGCTCGCCGACGCGGAGTGGCTGGCGCATATCCGGACCTCCGTTGCAGCCTCCCGCGACCGGATCGCCGAAATTGCCCGGGCCAATGGGCTGACACCCCTGCCGTCGGCCACGAACTTCGTCACCATCGACTGTGGCAAGGATGGCGATTTCGCCCGTGCCGTCCTGAGCCATCTGGTCGGCGATGGCATTTTCGTGCGGATGCCGTTCGTCGCCCCGCAGGATCGCTGTATCCGCGTCAGCTGCGGACCGGATCGGCAGGTGCTTGCCTTTGCCGAGGCCCTGCCCAAAGCGCTGGCCGCGGCACACGAAAAATTAGGGTGATTTCTGACAGACTGCGGCTAATCTTCTGACGTCGAAGGAGTGTCGCATGTCTTACCGCCGCCCCGTGGAATCCGTTCAGGACTACACCAATGCGTTCCTTTTGTGGTTCGGGGTATTGCTGTTCATCGCCTTCTGCTTCATCGCCGCCGCCTTCGGTTTTCTCTGGGTTGCGGTCGTCGCCTATGCGCTGAACGCGACCTTCAGGTGGATCGGGCGCAGGATCAGCCGCCATTAGGCGCGGCAGCGGCAACCGCAGCGGCCGGGCCGGCAGATTTGACATCATCGTGATTTGCGTTCCAGTAGCGGGAACCGGCTAGCGGGGCCGGGTCTTATGCAAAGGGAAATGTCATGATGCTTCGCTCACTTCTATTCACCGCACCGGTCATTGCAGCGCTCGGGCTTGCCGCCGCGGCACAAACGATGGACCACAGCGGGCATGGTGCCGGACACGGGCAAGGCGGCGTCGATAGCCCGGCGACCGCGGCCTACATGGCCGCAAACGACGCCATGCATGGCGCTATGGCAATTCCCTTTACCGGCGACGCCGATGTCGATTTCATTCTCGGGATGATCCCGCACCATGAGGGTGCCGTCGCGATGGCCGAGATCGTGCTGGAATACGGCGAAGACGCCGAAGTCCGGGCCCTCGCCGCAGAGATCATCGCAGCCCAGGCTGTCGAAATCGCCTGGATGAAGGACTGGCTGGTGCGCAACGGCCACGCGACCGGCCAGTAACGCCTAGTCACATCGGGCGGCCAGCGCCCGCGACGCCGCCTCCAGCGCGCCTGTCCCATGCGGAATATCCAGCGCCTTGAGGCCGGCGTCGATCGTGCCCAGAACGGCCATCATCATGTGCCCGCTGACATGCCCCATATGGCCGATCCGGAAGAAGTCATCCGCAGGCTCGCGGCCAAGCCCGATACCCAGCGTCAGCCCGCATTGCTCTTCACACCAGCGCCGGATCGCGGTCCCGTTGGCCGCACCTGCCCCGACCGAGGTGACGGCATGCGACCGCTGGGCCGGATCCACCACGTTCAGGTGCAGCGGCCCATTCGTGGACCAGACGTCAAATGCGGCCCAGATCACCTCGGCCAGTTTCTGGTGGCGCAGGTGCACGGCATCCAGCCCCTCGTCCAAGATCATGTCGAGTGCGGCACGCAGCCCGTAAAGGTGATGCGTCGGGGCGGTGCCGTTGAAGTAGCGGAAATAAAGGTCCGGATCGGCGCGCGGACGCCAGTCCCAATAGGCGGTCACGCAATCCCCGCGCGCGGCCCGCGCCTTTTCGTTGAACCAGACAAAACTGACGCCCGCGGGCGTCATCAGACCCTTCTGGCAACCGGCGACCATCACATCGACACCCCAGGCGTCCATCTCGAACCGGTCACAGCCGAGCGAGGCGATGCAATCGACCATCAGAAGTGCGGGGTGACCGGCATCGTCCATCGCCTTGCGCAGGGCCGCGATGTCATTCCTGACGCTGGTCGAGGTGTCCACATGCACCGCCAGCACCGCCTTGATGGCGTGGTCCTTGTCCTGCGCCAGGGTCTCGGCCACGCGGGCGGGATCGACGGCAAGGCGTTGCCCGAAATCCAGCGTCTCGACCGCGGCGCCCATGCCTGCGGCCATATCGCCCCAGCCGATGCAGAATGTGCCCGTCGCCAGCACCAGCACCTTGTCGCCGCGCGACAGCACGTTGGCCAGTGCGGCCTCCCATGCGGCATGTCCGTTGCCGATGTAGATCGCCACATCCTTTTCGGTCCTGGCAACCCGCCTAAGGTCGGGGATCAGGCTGCGGGTCAGGTCATGCAGTTCGCCTTCATAGATATTGGGCGAGGGCCGATGCATGGCCTGCAGAACGCGATCCGGCATGACGGAGGGTCCGGGGATCGCGAGATAGGGACGGCCATGGGACAGGGACATTGGGACACCTTGCTTGTTCAGACTGCGCGACATTAGTCCTGCCCTTTCCAAGGTCAACCGTGCCGTTCTTGCCCTTGGCCCCCGATTGGCAGTAGACCCTCGGGTGACCGATCCGCAAAGGCATCCCATGGCGCCGCCAAAGCACGACCCTTCCTCGCCAGTTCAGCAGTCGGCGACCAGGCTCTTTCTCTGGCTCTGGCGGGACTATCTGCGGCATTACAAGCTTCTCTTGGGCGGAGCCGTCGTCCTGATGATGGTCGAGGGGCTGACGCTCGCGCTCTTCAGTCGGATGGTGCAGCCGATCTTCGACGATGTTTTCACCGCCGGAGAGCGCGGCGCGCTCTATTTCGTGGGCCTCGGGGTCATGGTGATTTTCTTTGTGCGGGCCGCCACATCGGCAGGGCAGCGCGTCCTGATGGCCAGCGTTCAACAATATACGGCAGCGGCGATGCGCAAGCATCTGTTGCGGCACCTGATGACGCTCGATTCGGGTTTTTTCCAGATCCATCCGCCGGGCCAGTTGATCGAACGCGTGCAGGGCGATGTGACCAAGATCAACAGCGTCTGGAGCAGCATCCTGACCGCGATCGCCCGTGATCTGGTGTCGCTGGTCGGTCTGCTTGGTGTCGCGCTTTGGATCGACTGGCGCTGGACCTTGATTGCGATCGTCGGCATCCCGCTGCTGGTGCTGCCATCGCTGATGGTGCAGGCCTATATCCGGCGCCGGTCGCGCAATGCCCGCGAGATCGCGGGGGATATCGCCACGCGGCTGGACGAGGTGTTCCATGGCGTCAACCAGATCAAGCTGAACGCGCTCGAAGACTATCAGACGCGCCGCTATGACACGCTGATCCAGAAAGGTGTACGGGCCGAGGTGCGCACCTCGGTCGGTCAGGCGGCGGTGCCCGCGCTGATCGACATCATGACGGGCATCGGCTTTCTGGGGGTGATGCTTTACGGCGGGGCCGAGATCATTTCGGGCGAAAAGACCAACGGCGAGTTCATGGCCTTCTTTACCGCCATGTCGCTGGCCTTTGATCCGCTGCGCAGGCTGGGCTTGATGAGCGGTCAATGGCAGATGGCGGCGGCCAGTGTCGAGCGGTTGCAATATGTCCTGAACCTGACCCCCACGATCAACTCGCCCGCGCAGACCAAACCTGTTCCGACCACCTCGCCCCGGATCGTGCTGAAGGATGTCGCCCTGCAATACGGCGATCTGCCGGTGCTGAAAGGGGCAAGCTTTGTCGCCGAGGCCGGCAAGACAACCGCGCTGGTGGGTGCATCCGGTGCGGGCAAGAGCACCGTCTTCAACGTGCTGACGCGTCTGGTCGATCCGCAAGGCGGCGTGGTGCAGGTCGGGGATCATCCGATCACGGACTACGATCTGACGGACCTGCGGGGGCTGTTTTCGGTCGTCACGCAAGATGCAGCCCTGTTCGACGAAACGCTGCGCGACAACATCCTTCTGGGGCGCGAGGACGTGTCAGAGGCACAGTTGCAAACCGTTCTCGACGCCGCGCATGTCAGCGATTTCCTGCCCGCCCTGCCCCATGGCCTCGACAGTCCAGCGGGGCCGCGCGGGTCGAACCTGTCGGGCGGTCAGCGCCAGCGGGTCGCCATCGCGCGCGCGCTTTTGCGGGACACGCCGATCCTGCTGCTGGACGAGGCGACAAGCGCGCTTGATACCAAATCCGAAAAGATCGTGCAGACAGCGCTCGAAAAGTTGTCGAAGGGGCGCACGACACTGGTGATCGCGCACAGGCTTTCCACGATCAGGGATGCCGATTCCATCGTCGTGATGGATCAGGGACGGGTTGTGGATCAGGGCGACCACCATACATTGCTGGCAAAGGGCGGGATCTATGCCGATCTGCACCGCCTGCAATTCAGCCAAGAGGAAACACAAAGCGATGTCTGACAGGTCTGTGCTGGCTTTAGGTGGAAACGACCGCATGTCCTTTCTGCAGGGGCTGGTGACCAATGATGTGAAGGCAGAAGCGGGGATCACCTATACCGCCCTGCTGACGCCGCAGGGCAAATTCATCGCGGACTTCTTTGTGATCACCGAAGCGGACAGGCTGCTGATCGACGTCGCAACCTCGCATTTGCAGGTGCTGGGCCAGAAACTGACCATGTATCGGCTGCGTGCGGATGTGACGATCGACATGACCGATCTGGTCGTCTCGTGCGGGACCGGACCCGCGCCCGAGGGCGCCTATCCCGATCCCCGCCATCCGGCGATGGGCTGGCGGCTTTATGGGTCAGAGGATGTCAGCGACGGCACCGACTGGGACGCGCTGCGCGTGGCACACCTGATCCCCGAAACGGGGATCGAGCTGACCCCAGAGACCTACATCCTCGAAGCGGGGTTCGAGGCGCTGCATGGCGTGAATTTCAAGAAAGGCTGCTTTGTCGGGCAAGAGATCGTCGCGCGGATGAAGCACAAGACGGTGCTGCGCAAGGGTCTGGCGCAGGTCCGCATCGACGGCACAGCGCAGACCGGCGACGAGATTACGGCCGAGGGAAAACCGGCAGGGACGCTTTATACGATTTCAGGGAACCGGGGGCTTGCCTTTCTGCGGTTCGACCGCGCGCAAGCCGAGATGCAGGCGGGCGAGGCAACCCTCACCCGCGTGACATAGCGCCTAGGCGCGTTCCATGTATTCGAAGGTCTCGGTATTGACGACGATATCCTCTTCCTGACCGACGAAGGGCGGGATCATGACGCGGACACCGTTGTCAAGGATCGCGGGCTTGAAGCTGTTGGCCGCCGTCTGACCTTTCACCACCGGTTCGGTCTCGACCACCTTGCAGACGACCTTTTGCGGCAGGGTCACATTCAGCGCCTCGTCGCCGTAGTATTCGATATGGACCGTCATGCCATCCTGCAGGAACGGCAGGCGCTCGCCCAGGATATCGGACGGCAGGGTGATCTGCTCATAGGTTTCGCTGTCCATGAACGTCAGCATGTCGCCGTCGACATAGAGAAACTGCTGATCCTTTTGATCAAGGCGCACGCGCTCGACCTTGTCGGCGGAACGGAAGCGTTCGTTCAGCTTGCGCCCGTCGCGCAGGTTCTTCATCTCGACCTGTGCAAATGCCCCGCCCTTGCCGGGCTTGACGTGGTCGACCTTGACCGCCGCCCAGAGGCCGCCGTCATGTTCCAGCACGTTGCCGGGGCGGATTTCGTTACCGTTGATCTTTGGCATTGTCGTGGTGCCTCAATTGAAGTGTTAAGGTTGAATGAAGAGTTGGCGAGCCTATATCGTCAGCGTGGGAAACTAGCAAGATCAGCAAAACAAGGCCGTGGCAGGCGCAAGGTATGCGCCAGGCGCATGACTGCCATGCAAAAACAGTCTCCCCGAATCGGATGGGAGCGGGCATAAAGGCCCGCACGCGGGAACTACAAGAGCAAAAAGAAGGAATAAGTATGCGAGATTTCGTCGACGGTACAGCGTTCAACAACGAACAAGGTAACCGTGCCCGTAAACTGTTTGCAGCCGTTGTACTGGCTGCTTTGGACGATGCGATTGCGGATGACAAGAAGTATGGCAATGGCCCCGAGCAGATCGCCCGCTGGGCGCGGTCGCGCGATGGCCGTGAGGTTCTGTCCTGCGCCGGGATCGACCCCAACGAACGCGTTGTTCAGGGGCTGATGGACTTCGTCGGCAAAGGCGTGCGGACTTCCGTTGCCCTGTCGCGCGAAGAAAGCGAACGTCGTCATGCCGCCGAACAAGAGGCGCGCGCAGCCTGAACCTGTCTGTAAACAGCTTGCAAAAAACGCGGCCCACGGGGCCGCGTTTTTCGTTTCGGGGATCAGAAC
>NZ_DAIPIW010000088.1:0-9376 GCF_036770585.1 Yoonia sp.
AAGCGTCTGATCGAACTGCGCGCGCCTGACATCATCGTCCGCAACGAAAAGCGGATGTTGCAGGAATCCGTGGATGCGCTGTTCGACAACGGCCGCCGTGGCCGTGTCATCACCGGTGCCAACAAGCGTCCGCTGAAATCGCTGTCCGACATGCTGAAAGGCAAGCAGGGCCGCTTCCGTCAGAACCTTCTGGGCAAGCGCGTCGACTTCTCGGGCCGTTCGGTCATCGTGACCGGTCCGGAACTCAAGCTGCACCAGTGCGGTCTGCCGAAGAAGATGGCGCTCGAACTTTTCAAGCCGTTCATCTACTCGCGCCTTGAAGCCAAGGGGCTGTCGTCGACCGTCAAGCAGGCCAAGAAACTGGTCGAGAAGGAACGTCCAGAGGTCTGGGACATTCTGGACGAGGTCATTCGCGAACACCCCGTCATGCTGAACCGTGCGCCGACGCTGCACCGTCTGGGCATCCAGGCGTTCGAACCCGTGCTGATCGAAGGCAAGGCGATCCAGCTTCACCCGCTGGTCTGTTCGGCCTTCAACGCCGACTTCGACGGTGACCAGATGGCTGTTCACGTGCCCCTCAGCCTTGAGGCGCAGCTGGAAGCCCGCGTTCTGATGATGTCCACGAACAACGTGCTGTCGCCTGCCAACGGCGCGCCGATCATCGTGCCGTCGCAGGACATGATCCTTGGTCTCTATTATACGACCATCATGCGCGAAGGCATGAAGGGCGAAGGCATGTCCTTTGCCAATATCGAAGAGGTCGAGCATGCCTTGACTGCGGGCGAGGTGCATTTGCACGCCAAGATCAACGCGCGCATCACCCAGATCGACGACGAAGGCAACGAGGTCGTCAAGCGGTTCGAGACCACACCGGGCCGTCTGCGTCTGGGCGCGCTTCTGCCGCTGAACGCCAAGGCGCCATTCGATCTGGTGAACCGCCTTCTGCGCAAGAAAGAAGTGCAGCAGGTCATCGACACCGTTTACCGCTACTGCGGCCAGAAAGAGTCCGTCATCTTCTGTGACCAGATCATGACAATGGGCTTCCGCGAGGCGTTCAAGGCGGGGATTTCCTTCGGCAAGGACGACATGGTCGTGCCGGACACCAAGTGGGAACTGGTCGCCGAGACCCGTGAACAGGTCAAGGATTTCGAACAGCAGTATATGGACGGCCTGATCACCCAGGGTGAAAAGTACAACAAGGTCGTCGATGCCTGGTCGAAAGCCAACGACAAGGTGACGGATGCGATGATGGCCACGATCTCGACCGCCGGCAAGGACGCCAGCGGGGCCGAGGCCGAGCCGAACTCGGTCTACATGATGGCGCATTCCGGCGCCCGTGGCTCGGTCACGCAGATGAAGCAGCTGGGCGGGATGCGCGGCCTGATGGCCAAGCCGAACGGCGAGATCATCGAGACGCCGATCATCTCGAACTTCAAGGAAGGCCTGACCGTTCTTGAATACTTCAACTCGACCCACGGCGCCCGCAAGGGTCTGTCGGATACCGCGCTGAAGACGGCGAACTCGGGCTACCTGACACGCCGTCTGGTGGACGTCGCGCAGGACTGCATCGTGCGCCAGCTTGATTGCGGCACCGACCGTGCGATCACCGCCGAAGCCGCCGTCAACGACGGCGAGGTCGTGGCCTCGCTGGCCGAACGCGTGCTGGGCCGTGTCTCGGCGGATGACGTGCTCAAGCCGGGCACCGACGAGGTGCTGGTCGAAGCGGGCGAGCTGATCGACGAACGCAAGGCGGATCTGATCGATCAGGCCAACATCGGCAAGATGCGCATCCGCAGCCCGCTGACCTGCGAGGCCGAGGACGGCGTTTGCGCGATGTGCTATGGTCGTGACCTTGCGCGCGGCACCCGCGTCAACATCGGCGAGGCTGTCGGCATCATCGCCGCACAGTCGATCGGCGAACCCGGCACACAGCTGACGATGCGGACCTTCCACATCGGCGGTGTTGCCCAAGGTGGCCAGCAGTCCTTCCAAGAGGCCTCGCAGCCCGGCAAGATCGCGTACAAGAACGCGCAATTGCTGGAAAACGCGGCCGGTGAAATGGTCGTCATGGGCCGCAACATGGTTCTGGCGATTCTCGACGAGGAAGGCGGCGAGCGGGCGACCCACAAGGTCGGCTATGGCTCGAAGGTCTTTGTCAAAGAGGGCGCAAACGTCCTGCGCGGCGACAAACTGTTCGAATGGGACCCCTATACCCTGCCGATCATCGCCGAGAAGTCGGGGACGGCCAAATGGGTCGATCTGGTCAACGGTATCGCCGTGCGCGAGGAAACCGACGATGCGACGGGCATGACCCAGCGCATCGTGGCCGACTGGCGTGCCGCACCCAAGGGCAACGAACTGGCACCGAAGATCATCGTGGTCGGCGAGAACGGCGAACCTGCGGTCAAGGATGACGGCAACCCCGTCGCCTATCCGATGTCGGTGGACGCGATCCTGTCGGTCGAAGACGGCCAAGAGATCAAGGCCGGTGACGTCATCGCCCGTATCCCGCGCGAAGGTGCCAAGACCAAGGACATCACCGGTGGTCTGCCGCGTGTGGCCGAACTCTTCGAGGCCCGCCGGCCCAAGGATCACGCGATCATCGCCGAAATCGATGGCTACGTGCGCTTTGGCAAGGACTACAAGAACAAGCGCCGCATCGCGATCGAAAGCGCCGATGACGCGGATATCCGCGTCGAATACATGGTGCCCAAGGGCAAGCACATTCCCGTTGCGGAAGGTGACTTTGTCCAGAAGGGTGACTTCATCATGGACGGCAACCCGGCCCCGCACGACATTCTTGCGGTTCTGGGGGTCGAGGCGCTTGCCGATTACATGATCGACGAAGTGCAGGACGTCTACCGCCTGCAGGGCGTCAAGATCAACGACAAGCACATCGAGGTCATCGTGCGTCAGATGCTTCAGAAATGGGAGATCCACGACAGCGGTGACACGGTTCTGCTGAAGGGTGAAACCGTCGACAAGGCCGAATTCGACGAAGCCAACGAAAAGGCGCTGGCGCGCGGCGACCGTCCGGCAACGGGCGAGCCGATCCTTCTGGGGATCACCAAGGCCTCGCTCCAGACCCGGTCGTTCATCTCGGCCGCATCGTTCCAGGAAACCACGCGCGTGCTGACCGAGGCTTCGGTGCAGGGCAAGCGTGACAAGCTGATCGGTCTGAAAGAGAACGTGATCGTCGGTCGCCTGATCCCCGCCGGGACCGGTGGCGCGACGCAGCGCGTGCGCCGGATCGCCGCCGACCGCGACAACGTCGTGATCGAGGCCCGCCGCGAAGAGGCCGAAGCCGCCGCAGCGCTCGCCGCGCCGATGGAGATGGCAGGCGACGTGAGCGACGATCAGGTCTTCGGCACCGCACCGGCGGGTGACGACGAATAAACCGGACGGTTTGCAGGATTGAAGGCGGCCCTTGCGAAAGCAGGGGCCGTTTTCGTTTGCGCAAGGGACGTGATTTGGATCAAGGCCCGACGACCCGCGACAGGGTAACCTGGGGCCACCAAAAAGGAGGCTTTCCATGTATTCCAACATCCTCGTCCCCGTTTCATTCGAAGAAGGCCGCGATTCCAAGGGTGCCCTTGCCGTGGCCCAGGCCCTGCGCACCGAAGGCGGCAAGATCACCTGTCTGCATGTGATGGAAATCCTGCCGCAATACGCGACCCAGTATCTGCCCGCCGGCCATCTGGAGGGCGCCAAGGCCGATATCCGCGAAAGCCTCGAGCAGATGGTGGCGGGGATCGACAATGCGAAATCGCTGGTCATCGACGGCTATGCCTCGCACACGATCCTCGATCACGCCAAGCACAACGCCATCGACCTGATCATCATCGCCAGCCACCGACCGGGGATGCAGGACTATCTCTTGGGGTCCACAGCCGCCAAGGTCGTCCGGCACGCCCATTGCGCGGTGCATGTGTTGCGCTGATTGCGACCGCGACGGCGTATTCTGACTAGAGAGACCCGTAGCGCCCTGATAAGCGGCGCTTATGAATACCCTGTCCGACAATATCCGCGGTGCGTTGATCATGGTTGCGGCCATGTGCGCCTATACCTTCAACGACGCCTTCATGAAGGCCCTGTCGGACGAGATCCCGCTGTTTCAGGCGATCTTCTTTCGGGGGCTGGCGGCGGTGGTGTTTCTGGCCGCCCTTTGCCGGATGATGGGCCATCTGCGCTTTCGGCTGCCGGCGCGGGACTGGGGCCTTTTGGTGATGCGCACGATGGGCGAGGTGGGGGGCACGTTCTTTTTCCTCACCGCCCTCTTTCACATGCCCATCGCCAATGTCAGCGCGATTCTGCAGGCGCTGCCGCTGTCTGTCAGCCTTGCTGCGGCGGTCTTTCTGCGTGAACCGCTTGGCTGGCGGCGGATGACGGCGATTGCGATCGGTTTCGTCGGTGTCCTGCTGATCATCCAGCCGGGCGGGGCGGACTTCAGCAGTTACAGCCTCTATGCCGTGGCCTCGGTGGCTTGCGTAACGCTGCGGGATGTGGCGGTGCGTCGGCTGTCCTACACCGTGCCATCGACCTTTGTGGCCTTCGTCGCGGCGGTCGGCGTGACCCTGATGGGGGCGATCGGGTCGCTCTTCATCGATTGGGTCAGCTTCACACCGCGAACGGTCCTGCAACTGACGGGGGCCACGTCCTTTCTGATCATCGGCTACATCTGCTCGGTCGTGGCTATGCGCGTGGGCGAGATCGCCTTTGTCGCGCCCTTCCGCTACAGCAGCTTGCTGGTGGCGCTTGTGCTGGGGGTGGCGATCTTCGACGAATGGCCGAATGCGCTGGCGCTGACCGGCGCGGCGCTGGTCGTCGCGACAGGGCTTTTCACCCTCTACCGCGAGACCAGACTGAAGCGCATCCCCCGGATGATCCCCGACCGCATCCGCTAGCGGGTGCCGAAGAAGACCCCGTTGATGCCGATATCGAGATCACCGGTGCCGGTGCCGATGGCCGATCCGAAGACAGCATCGCCGCGCCCGCGGTCGTCGAAGACGTCACCGTCGAGCGTCAGCAGCACATCGGTGTCCCGCAGGAAGCCTTCATCGACCGCCGTCAGCTTGCCCGCGGCGAAGGCGTCGATCCGCCCGCTGCTTTCGACACCGTCGATGCCGAGGCTGCCGTCAAGCCGCTGGTTGGGCCGCCCGTTGGGGTCGATCAGGTTGATGTTGGTCACCGACCCGCCGACATCGTTGCGGGCGAAATCCACATCCATGCGCATGTCGCCAAGGATGCTGCCCGAAAGATCGCCCGAGACATCGGCCCCAAGCTGGCCGCGATAGGTGGTGCTGCCGGTGGGCAGATCGGCGGTCGCCGTGAAGGGCAGGCCGCTGATATAGCGCGCCTCGGCATAGGCGCGGTTCACGTCCGCGGCCGAAATACTCGGAGGATTCGGGCTGGCACAGGCGGCGACAGCGGCAAGAAGGGTCAGGCTTGGAAGGGCACGTTTCATGGCAAGGCTCCTGTCAGGATGAAGGTTGCTGCCAGAAACGGCCAACCGCCCTTGATAGGCAATAAATGCTGGCTGCTATGCGATAACCGTCGTCCTGATCGCACCCTCCGAGCGCGATTTCGGCGTGCAGGCTGAGCCGCCTTCGGCTGCTGTTGACAGCACCCCCGCAACCCCCTATACGCCCGCCATCCGGGTAGAGGATCACCCTCGTCGTCCCGATATCAGACCTGTAGTGGCCAAGAACCGGACAATTTTGTCGTCCTGTTCCTCTGGAACTCGCCGCACCGAACCTCCGGTAAGGGTTCGACTGCGGATTTTTTGTGCTTTCATCGACGAAGGCGCGTTGTCAGAAACCCTCGCGTTTGCCGGACGCAATATGTGAATAGATGGGAACATCAAACGATGCCAACGATTCAGCAGCTGATCCGCAAGCCGCGCCAGCCGAAAGTCACCCGCTCCAAGTCGCAGCACATGGAAGGCTGCCCCCAGAAACGCGGCGTCTGCACGCGCGTTTACACGACCACGCCGAAAAAGCCGAACTCGGCGATGCGGAAAGTTGCGAAGGTCCGCCTGACCAACGGTTTCGAAGTCATCTCGTATATTCCCGGTGAAAGCCACAACCTGCAGGAACACTCGGTTGTTCTGATCCGGGGCGGCCGTGTGAAAGACCTTCCCGGTGTCCGTTACCACATCCTGCGCGGTGTTCTGGATACCCAGGGTGTCAAAGACCGTAAGCAGCGTCGTTCGAAGTACGGCGCAAAGCGTCCGAAGTGACGCGATAGCGTCATCCCGGACTTGATCCGGGATCTCATGTTGAAACGCGGCCCCGGATCAGGTCCGGGGCGATTGAACCTAAAAGAGAGAAGCGCATGTCACGTCGTCACGCCGCTGAAAAACGCCAAGTCCTGCCAGACGCAAAGTTTGGCGATATCGTTCTGACCAAATTCATGAACAACCTCATGGTCGACGGAAAGAAATCCGTCGCCGAACGTATCGTCTACAACGCCTTCGACCGCGTTGAGGCGAAACTGAAGAAATCCCCTGTGGAAGTGTTCCACGAAGGTCTCGACAACATCAAACCCGCCGTCGAGGTCCGCTCGCGCCGGGTTGGTGGTGCGACCTATCAGGTCCCCGTCGAGGTCCGCCCCGAGCGCCGCGAGGCACTGGCCATCCGCTGGCTGATCGCCGCTGCGAAGAAGCGCAACGAGAACACCATGGAAGAACGTCTCGCCGGCGAGATGATCGACGCGGTCAACGGCCGCGGCACCGCCGTGAAGAAACGTGAAGACACCCACAAGATGGCCGACGCCAACAAAGCGTTCAGCCACTACCGCTGGTAAGAGGAACCGATATCAATGGCACGCGACTATCCACTGCAGCGCTACCGCAACTTCGGGATCATGGCGCATATCGACGCCGGCAAGACCACCTGCACCGAGCGGATCCTGTATTACACCGGCAAATCCCACAACATCGGCGAAGTGCACGACGGTGCCGCCACGATGGACTGGATGGAACAGGAACAGGAACGTGGCATCACGATCACGTCCGCTGCGACCACCACGTTCTGGCAACGTCAGGAAGACCCGACCGCCGATGGCACATCCGACACGAAGTTCCGGATGAACATCATCGACACCCCCGGCCACGTCGACTTCACCATCGAGGTGGAACGCTCGCTGGCCGTGCTTGACGGCGCGATCTGCCTGCTGGACGCCAACGCCGGTGTCGAGCCGCAGACCGAAACCGTCTGGCGTCAGGCCGACCGCTACAAGGTGCCGCGCATCGTCTTTGTCAACAAGATGGACAAGATCGGCGCCGACTTCTTCAACTGCGTGCGCATGATCGCGGACCGGACCGGTGCCGTGCCTGCCCCCGTGCAGCTGCCGATCGGTGCCGAAACTGCGCTGGAAGGCGTCATCGACCTGATCTCGATGGAAGAATGGGTCTATCAGGGCGAGGATCTGGGCGCATCCTGGGTGCGTCAGCCAATCCGCGACAGTCTGAAGGCCGAGGCCGAGGAATGGCGCGGCAAGCTGATCGAGATGGCCGTGGACATGGACGACGACGCGATGATGGCCTACCTCGAAGGGGAAGAGCCTGACGTCGAGACTCTGCGCAAGCTGATCCGCAAGGGCACGCTGGCGATGAAGTTCGTGCCGGTGCTGGCCGGTTCGGCGTTCAAGAACAAGGGTGTACAGCCGCTGCTGAACGCCGTGATCGACTATCTGCCCAGCCCGCTGGACGTTGTCGATTACATGGGCTTCAAGCCAGGTGACGAAACCGAAACCCGCAACATCGCCCGCCGCGCGGACGACAACATGGCGTTCTCGGGTCTGGCCTTCAAGATCATGAACGACCCCTTCGTCGGCTCGCTGACCTTCACGCGGATCTATTCGGGTCAGTTGCGCAAGGGCGACAGCATGCTCAACTCCACCAAAGGCGGGAAAGAGCGTGTGGGCCGGATGATGATGATGCACGCCATCAACCGCGAGGAAATCGACGAAGCCTTCGCGGGCGACATCATCGCGCTGGGCGGTCTCAAGAACACCACGACCGGTGACACGCTGTGTTCGGAAAAGGATCCGGTGGTTCTGGAAACCATGACCTTCCCCGAGCCGGTGATCGAGATCGCTGTGGAACCCAAGACCAAGGCAGACCAGGAAAAGATGGGCCTCGCCCTTGCACGTCTGGCCGCCGAAGATCCGTCCTTCCGCGTCGAGACCGATTTCGAATCCGGACAGACCATCATGAAGGGCATGGGCGAATTGCACCTCGACATCCTCGTCGACCGCATGAAGCGCGAGTTCAAGGTTGAAGCCAACATCGGTGCGCCGCAGGTGGCCTACCGCGAAACCATCGGTCACGCTGTCGAACACACCTATACCCATAAGAAGCAGTCGGGTGGGTCCGGTCAGTATGCTGAAGTCAAGCTGAACATCGTCCCGACCGAGCCTGGCGAAGGCTATTCGTTCGAATCGCTGATCGTCGGCGGTGCGGTGCCGAAGGAATATGTCCCCGGCGTCGAAAAAGGCATCAAGTCCGTCATGGACAGCGGCCCGCTGGCTGGCTTCCCCGTGATCGACTTCAAGGTGCAACTGCTGGACGGCAAGTTCCACGACGTCGACTCGTCCGTTCTGGCCTTCGAGATCGCCGCGCGGATGTGTATGCGGGAAGGCATGCGCAAGGCCGGTGCGAAACTGCTTGAACCCATCATGCGGGTCGAGGTGGTGACGCCCGAGGAATATACCGGTGGCATCATCGGTGACCTGACCTCGCGTCGGGGCATGGTGCAGGGGCAGGATACCCGCGGCAACGCCATCGCGATCGACGCCATGGTGCCGCTGGCGAATATGTTCGGCTACATCAACACCCTGCGCTCGATGTCGTCGGGCCGTGCGCAGTTTACGATGCAGTTCGATCATTACGATCCGGTGCCAAGCAACATCTCGGAAGAGATCCAGAAGAAATACGCGTAACCCCGAAAGGTTACGCGCCCCGGACGCGGTCCGGGGCCTCGCATCAACACAAATTCTAGGAGGCCATCCATGGCTAAGGCAAAGTTTGAACGTAACAAACCGCACGTGAACATCGGCACGATTGGTCACGTGGACCACGGCAAGACGACGCTGACGGCGGCGATCACGAAGTATTTCGGCGAATTCCGCGCCTATGACCAGATCGACGGCGCGCCCGAAGAAAAGGCACGTGGTATCACGATCTCGACCGCGCATGTCGAATACGAATCCGAAGCACGCCACTACGCCCACGTCGACTGCCCCGGCCACGCCGACTATGTGAAGAACATGATCACCGGTGCCGCGCAGATGGACGGCGCGATCCTGGTGGTGAACGCGGCCGACGGCCCGATGCCGCAGACGCGCGAGCACATCCTGCTGGCGCGCCAGGTCG
>NZ_DAIPIW010000089.1:0-9276 GCF_036770585.1 Yoonia sp.
GCTGGAAATAGGTGAACTGGCTGACTTCCATCCCGTCGCACCAGACCTCCCAGCCAAGGCCCCATGCACCCAAGGTCGGGCTTTCCCAGTCATCCTCGACAAAACGAATGTCGTGGACCGCGGCATCGATGCCGATCGCCGCCAAAGAGCCAAGATAGAGATCCTGCAAGTCAGGCGGGCTGGGTTTGATCAGGACCTGATACTGATAATAGTGCTGCAAACGGTTCGGGTTCTCGCCATAGCGCCCGTCGGTGGGACGGCGCGAGGGCTGCACATAGGCCGCGGCCCATGCCTTGTCACCCAGCGCGCGCAAGGTCGTGGCCGGATGGAACGTGCCTGCGCCGACCTCCATGTCGTAAGGTTGCAGGATCGCACAACCCTTGGCTGCCCAGTATGTCTGAAGCCGCAGGATGATTTCCTGAAAACTGCGTGGTTTTTCCGCCATAGGGACCCTCTTCGCTTGCGCTGGTTGCATAGGCTTTGGCGTCGGGAGGGTCAATTAGGCAACGGGCGGGGAATTTCCTTTGTCAGGATGCTTGGGCATGTTTCACACGCCTTGCCTTTTTGTGCAGGCCGGATAACCCAATGGCACGAGACGATGAATTTTTCGAGGTCATTATGATGCTGCGCACCCACCTTGCCGCCCTGTTTGTGCTTTTTGGCACGTTGACGGCACAAGCACAGGAAAACTGGTGGGTGCAGATCGCCGCACGGCCAACCTTGGCCGAGGCGACGGATTTCGCCCGTAATGCGGCAGCACGCCTCAGCGGTGTGCACGGGTTCTATCTTGGCAACGGGTTCTACGCGATTGCCCTCGGCCCTTTCGACCGCGACGAAGCGGATCGTGCCCGCCTGCGCCTGCTGGCTACGGCGGCGATCCCGTCGGACAGCTACGTCACCAGCGGCGGCACGTTCGACCGCCAATTCTGGCCGATCGGCGGGGGGATTGCGGCGCCTGCGCCATTGCCCGCCCCGACCGAACCCTCTGCTTTGCCGGATGAAACGGTCTCGGAGGCGCGCAATTCGGAAAGCCGCCTCAGCCAGGGAGAGCGCGAAGAGTTGCAGCGCGCCCTGCAATGGGCGGGGTTCTACAATGCCAGCATCGACGGGGCCTTCGGGCGCGGAACACGTGCGGCCATGGAAGCCTGGCAGGTCGCGAATGCGATTGCACCGACGGGTATCCTGACCTCTCGCCAGCGCGCGATGCTGATCAGCGACTACAACGCGGTGCTGGAGGGACTGGGGCTTGCATTCGTTTCAGAGACCGAAACCGGCATCGGCATCCAGATCCCCACGGCAGCCGTCGCCTTCACCGAGTACCAGCCCCCCTTCGCCAAGTTCGAGGCTACCGGAGACGTCCCCGAGGCCCGTGTCCTGCTGATTTCCCAGCGCGGCGATCCTGACCAATTGCGCGGGCTTTATGAAATCATGCAGAGCCTCGATATTGTGCCGCTGGATGGGCCACGGACCATCAGCACCGACCGCTTTGTGATCGAGGGGGCCGACGCGCGCATCATCTCATACACCGAGGCGCGCCTGACAGGTGGTGCGATCAAGGGCTTCACGCTGGTCTGGCCCGCCGATGATCAGGCGACCCGTGACCGGCTTCTGGCGGAAATGCAGGCAAGCTTTACCCTGCTGGACGGCACCCTTGATCCGAATATCGTGCCTGTGTCCGAAGATCAGTCGGTCGACATGGTCGCAGGGCTGGCCATCCGGCAGCCGCAACTGTCGCGCTCGGGCTTCTATGTCTCTGGCGACGGGCGGGTGCTGACCACGGTCGAGGCGACAACAGGGTGCAGCCGGATCACCGTGGATCGTGAAACAGAAATGACGGTCGCGGCCAGTGACCCCACCAGCGGCCTGTCCCTGCTTGCGCCGCTGACACCGCAAACGCCCGGCGCATTCGCTCGTTTTGACGACAGCACCCCGCGCCTGCGCGACCGCGTCGCTGTCGCAGGTTTTCCCTATGGTGGCGTGCTGGCCGATCCGACACTGACCTTCGGCGAGATTGCCGACCTGCGCGATCTGACAGGCGATACCCGCCTGATGCGGCTCGAGATGACGACGCAAGCCTCTGATGCGGGCGGGCCCTTGCTGAACGGGCGGGCGCTTGTTTCGGGGATGCTGCTGCCGCGCGTCACCTCATCGGCGCAGGTCCTGCCGGAAAACGTGAGCTTTGCGCTGAAAGCCTCTGAAATCGTGGCGTTTCTCTCTGAAAGCGGCATTGCCGCGGAAACCCCCACTGACGTACCGCAAAGCTCGCCTGTCGCGGTCACCCGCCACGCCTCGGATATCGGCGTGCTGGTCAGCTGCTGGTAAGGGCGATATCCGCGCGCAAGCGGATCACGGTCGGCACGTCACGGGCAAAGGCCCGGGCCAGCGCGGGTGCCAGATCGGCCAACGTTGCGGGTTCATCCGCTGCCGCACCATAGGCCGCGGCCAGTTTCAGGAAATCGGGGTTGCGTTGCACCACCGCGTTGGGTGCGATCTGGGCGCGGATCATGCTGTCCTCGATCTCGCCCAGCTTGCCGTTGTCCCAGATGAGGATGGGCAGGTTGAGGCCCAGTTCCACGGCCACCGCCAGTTCCTGCACCGTATATTGAAACCCGTAGTCGCCGAGGATCGCGACAACGGGTTGCTTGCCCACCCCGACCTTGCCGCCGATAGCGGCAGGCAAGGCATACCCCAAGGTGCCGAAACCGTAGGGGTGATGCCAGTGGTTCGGGCGGTCCAGCGGATAGACCTCTTTCGCGGCATAGGCGAATTGGGTCATGTCCGAAAAGATCATCGTATCGGCGGGCAGCGCTGCCTTCAGCGCGTCAGCGACCGGCAGGATGCCCGGACGCTCGGCCGTGATCTGCGCCCGCATCCGCGCACTGAAAGCCGCGACTTCCGCCCTATCCCAGCCGGTTTTGGCGGGCTCGTCCGCCATCGGGGTCAGCACCTCAAGCAGATGCCCATATGCCCCGGCGCGGATCGCCATATCCGCCTGATGCCGGTCGGTCAGCACCTCGGGGTCAAGGTCGATACGCACCAGCTTCGCCCTGTGACCAAGTTGGTCACGCCAGAGGTCGACCTCGGACAGTTCGGTTCCCACCGCGATCACCAGATCAGCCGATCCGAGGATTTCGGCACTTTCAGCGCGGGCGAGCAATGACCCGAAGTTCAGCGGATAATCCGGCGAAATCCGCCCCCGACCGGCGTAGGTGGTCATGACGGCAGCCCCCATCGTCTGGACCAGCCGTGCCACCTGATCGCCGCCCGTCGTTGCCCCAAGGGTGACATGCGGGTGGCGGACAGACCCGCCGCCAAAGATGAACAGCGGACGATTGGAGGCGCGCAACCAGTCGCGCAAGGGTTCCAGCCGCGCAGGGTCTGCCGCCTCCACCAAGCCTGCGGACCATTCCGGTGCAGCGGGGGCCCCGGGGGCCTGCGATTCCAGAACGGAAATCGGCACCTGAATGTGCTTGGGGCGCGGGCGGCTTGTCCGGAATTCGCCCAAGGCGCGGTCGATCAGATGATAGGCCGCGTGGGCCGTTTTCGCCGTCACGGACCAGTCGCAGACCGCGGCCGCCGCCGCTTCCTGATCCTTCATCTGGTGCAACTGCCCGCGTGTGGCCGCCGTTTCATCCAGAACCGAAGACAGCACCAGCAGCGGCACCGAGTCCGAATAGGCCTGCCCCATCGGCGTCATGATGTTGCAAAGGCCCGGCCCCGAGATGACGTAAGCCACGCCGACCTTGCCGGTCGCGCGCGCATAGCCATCGGCCATGAAGCCCGCGCCTTGTTCGTGGCGGGCAAGGACATGCATGATCCCCGCCTCTTCGATCCCGCGATACATCTCTTGATTATGCACGCCGGGGATGCCGAAGATCGTCGCCACACCACGATCCTTCAGCATATGCGAGATTTGCGCGCCAAGCGGTCGGGTGGCCATGTCAGTTTCTCCAGAATTTGATCGACAGGATGGTGAGCACCACCATGACCTCGAGACGGCCGATGAACATGGCGATGGCGAGGATCCATTTTGCGGCATCGTTGATGTTCGCATAATTCCCTGCGGGACCGATCTCTTGTCCAAGGCCGGGGCCGATATTGGCCAGAGCAGCGGCCGCGCCCGAAACGGATGTGATGAAATCAAGGCCAGTCAGTCCAAGCAGGAGCGCCGTGATCCCAAGCGACACCATGAACGCGACAAGAAAGGCAATCACCGAGTTCAGGACATCATCGCTGATCGATCGTCCGTCATAGCGCGGCGTAAAGATACCATGGGGCGAGTGGATCTGCCGGATCTGGCTTTTGATCGCGGCGAAGACGATCTGGTAGCGAAACACCTTGACCGAACAAGAGGTCGATCCGGCGCAGCCGCCGATCAGCCCGACCCAGAAGAAGATGGCAACGGGAAAGGTGCCCCACTGCATGTAGTCGGCGCTGGAATAGCCGGTTCCCGACATGATCGAGGCCACGTTGAAAAGTGCCTCGCGGAAGGCGACTTCGCTCATCACGCCCTCGCGCCCCCAGACCCAAGCGGTGATCAAGAGCACGCAAATCATGAGAATGGCCATGAAGGCATGGATCTGGGTGTCCTGCCAGATGGGCCTCGCGGTTCCAGCCATCAATTGCACGAAGCGCACGAAGGGAAGCGCCGCGAGCACCATGAAGAGTGTTCCGACATAATGTGCTCCTGCGCCGAACGTGCCGAAGGACAGGTCGTAATTCGCCATCCCGCCCGTCGATACCGTGGTCATGGCATGCACAAGGGCGTCGAACCCGCCCATACCTGTAGCGATATAGCCAAGGGCGCAGGCAATGGTCAGGCCGACATAGATGACCGAAATGCGGCTGGCGATTTCGCCTGCGCGGGGCAGGATCTTGCCCATCGTGTCGAAAGCCTCGCTGCGGAAGATCTGCATGCCGCCGACCCTGAGTTCAGGCAGGAAGACCATCGCGACAACGACAATGCCGACCCCACCCAGCCATTGCAGTATCCCGCGCCAAAGCTTGAGCCCGTCCGGCAGCGCATCGATCCCGACGACGACCGTGGCACCGGTTGTCGTCAGTCCCGACATGGCCTCGAAGAAGGCGTCGGTGATCTCCATCTGGGTAGCGCCAAGCACAAAGGGGATCGCGCCGAAGAACGGCAGCATCAACCACACCAACGAGGTCAGCAGGAAGGTCTGTTGCAGGGACAGGCCCTGTGCGACACCGTTCGAACAGGCAAGGGCCATCAGACCGCCGATCACGACAGTGACGATCATGCTTTCGAGAAAGACAAACCAATGCCCGTTCCCCGCCGCAAGATCGATCAGAAGCGGACCAATCATCGTGATCCCGAGCGACGCCACAAGCAGACCGATCACATATCCAATTGGGCGCAAATCAAGCATGTTGCAGCGTTGGCCGGAGGCTTCGCCGCTGTCAAGGCACAGCCTTGAAAGCCCGCATTCGCGAAATAGCTTCACGATCATGTTTGAACCCTCCTACACCGCCGCCCTGTCGCGCCTTCAGGCCTTTGTGCCGAAGGCGGGGCGCGATTATGCCGCCATGCGGAACCATGATGACACGGCTCATGTCTCGACCCTGTCGCCCTACATCCGCCACAGGATCATCACCGAAGAGGACGTGCTTCGCGCCACCCTTGCCCGCCACAGCCCGCAAGCCGCCGAGAAATTCGTGCAAGAGGTGTTCTGGCGCACCTATTGGAAGGGCTGGCTGGAAATGCGGCCCTCGGTCTGGGCCAGCTATCGCGCTGATTTGCAGGCGGCCTTGAACCGTGTCCAGACGGAAAGCGGGCTGCGCAAAGAGTGGGAGGCCGCATGCAACGGCGAAACCGGGATCGATGCTTTCGACCACTGGGCGCGGCAATTGGTCGAGATGGGGTATCTGCACAATCACGCGCGGATGTGGTTCGCCTCGATCTGGATTTTCACCCTGCGCTTGCCGTGGGTGCTGGGCGCGGATTTCTTCATGCGGCATCTGCTGGACGGTGATCCGGCGTCCAACACCCTGTCATGGCGCTGGGTCGGTGGGTTGCAGACGGTGGGCAAGACCTATCTTGCGACGGCGGACAACATCGCGAAATACACCCAAGGCCGGTTCCGTCCCGATGGTCTGGCACAGTTTGTAGCCCCGCTTGACGGCCCGCCCCATCCGCCACGGGGGCCGCTGCCGGTGTCAGACCCACTTCCGCCTGTCGCATCCTCGGCCTTGCTAGTCACGGAAGAGGATATGTCGCTTGGCTGGCTGCTCGACCGGTATCAGCCGCAACGGACCGTGATCGTGCAGACCACGGCCGCGCGCAGCCCGCTGGAGGTCAGTGATCGCGTGACAGGCTTTGTCGCGGGCGCTTTGCAAGACGCCGCGGGACGCTTTGACGGCCGGCTTGGCGAGGTTGCATTCCTCGCGCCGGACAGGCTGGGGGATTGGTGCAAGGGGCAAAAGGTTGAGACGCTTGTGACCTCCTTCATCCCGACAGGTCCGACCCGGGATGCGCTGCAGGGGGTCGGCTTGTCCCGACAACTGCGGCCCTATGACAGCGCCGCCTGGCCGCACGCGACGCATGGGTTCTTCCGGTTCAAAGAGAAAATCCCCGCCCTTTTGGGGCAAATGCGCGGGATACGCGCCGCCTAGGCGAGCCACCTGCGATAGTCGCTGACCAGCAGATGTGTCGGGGCCGCGTCTTCTTCGATCGTCGCAAAGCGCCCGATCGGGTCACGGAAGATATTGTCGGTCTCGTCGTCGTTCACGGTCGACACCTCGCCGATCAGCACGTCACCGCCCTCGCCCCAGAAGGCATGCCAGTCACCGGGCATCAGGGTGACGCTTTCACCCGGGGCGAGCTTCAACTTTTCACCCGGACCGAAGGCGCGGCGGATGCCATCACACATCACGACACCGCCCGCCGTCTCGTCGAAATTGCCGTCCTGGTCCGAGCCGTAAAGCGCGACCACCAAAGTCGCGCCGCCGCGGTTGATGATGTCTTCGGCCTTGATGACATGGGTATGCATCGGTGAAAGCTGGTCTTGCTGCGAGATCAGCAGTTTTTCGGCGTAGCACATGCCGCCACCGCGTTGCAGATCGGCAAGGCGGCCGTTGCGCAGGGTGAAAAGAAACAGCCCCATTTCATCAAAGCGACCAGCGCCGTAATCGGTGATGTCCCAACCGCAACGGGCCTCGATCACGGCCTGAGCCTCCGTCGCACGCGCCTTGAATTCCTCCGGCGTCCAATAGGCCCAGGGCGGCAGAACGAAGCCGTAAGAGCGGATCATCTCGTCCGCTTCGGCCATGATGTCGTTGATGCGCGAGCGTTTCATCGCAGGGCTCCGTCAGGCGTTAGCGCAAACAGTTACCCCAAAGATCGACAGATGCAAGTTCGCTAAGCGGACTTGCGCAGCCCGCCTGCCCGCCAGTCCTGGCAGGCGGCACCGAAGGCTGCGAACAAGGGACGCGACACCGGATCATCCGCCGCCTTCCATTCAGGGTGCCATTGGACCGCCATGCTGAAGCCGGGGGCATCCTTGATGAAGATCGCCTCGGGCGTGCCATCGGGTGCGTGCCCGTCAATGACGATGCGCGGTCCGGGGTCCTTGATCCCCTGCCCGTGCAGCGTATTCGTCATCACCTTGCTGCTGCCAAACAGGCGATGGAAGGGGCCGCCTTCGGTGACCGTCACTTCGTGGCGCAAGGCGAATTGTTCCTCGATCGTGCCGTCGGGCGGCATCCGGTGGTTGTCGCGGCCGGGCAAGTCGCGGATTTCAGGGTATAGCGTCCCGCCCATCGCGACATTGATTTCCTGAAACCCAAGGCAGACGCCGAAGATCGGCTGGCCGCGCGCCACACAGGCGCGGATCAACGGCAAAGAGATCCTGTCACGGTTCGGCTGGAAGGTGCCATGCGCCTCGGTCGGTTCCTCGCCGTAGTTTTCCGGGTGAACATTCGGGCGCCCGCCGGGAAAGAAGAACCCGTCGAAATGCGCCATCAGGTCCGCGATGTCGATGTGATCGGGTTCCATCGGGACGATCACGGGCATGACACCCGACACGCGCGACAGGGCCTCGACGTTCATCGCGCCGGCGGCGTGGACTTCGTAACGATCATTGATCAGGTGGGTATTCGAGATCACCGCAACAACGGGACGCGCCATGGACAAACCTTTCCTTTGCGCGAGAAATAATGCGTTTCGCGCCCGCAGGAAAGACCCAAGGCGCGCACAGACCCGCTGTCGGGCCTGCACATGCCGCCGGATCGGGCGGCATGGCTAAATTTTGACGCAAGGTGTAGAAACGTCAGGCTTCGCCTGTCAGCCCCGCCGCCGCGATACCGGCAAGGGCTGCAATCACGTCGTTGTCCGACGTGTCGCCGGTGACCCCCACCGCACCGATCACCGCGCCGCGCTTGTCCTTGACCAGCACGCCACCCGGCACCGGCACGACCGCACCGCCATAGACACCGTTTACAGCCGCCATGAAATAAGCCTGCTGCTCGGCGCGCGCCATCTGCGCGGTGCCCGCCATCCCCAGCATGATCGACCCATAGGCCTTGCCATGGGCGATCCCGAAGCGACCGGGTGCAGAGCCATCGGCGCGTTCGAAGGCCTTCACATGCCCGCCCGAATCCAGAACCACCACGGAGAGCGGTTTGAACCCCATCTCTTCACCCTTGGCGAGCGCCTTGCGAATGATGGTGCGGGCTTTGTTGGCGGAAATCTCGGCCATGTTGTCTCTCCTGTCAGTGGTTGCGCTGTGCTTTCAGTTCCAGCCGGCGCTGGTGCAGCACGGGTTCGGTATAGCCCGAAGGCTGGACGCGGCCCTTGAAAACCAGATCGCAAGCGGCCTGAAAGGCGATGCCGTCGAAATCGGGGGCCATGGGACGATAGGCGGGATCGCCCGCGTTCTGTTCATCGACGACGACGGCCATCTTGCGCATCGCCTCCATCACCTGGTCTTCGCTGACCACATCGTGGTGCATCCAGTTGGCCAGCGCCTGGCTTGAGATCCGGCAGGTCGCGCGGTCTTCCATCAGGCCCACGTTGTTGATGTCGGGCACCTTGGAGCATCCCACACCCTGATCGATCCAGCGCACCACATAGCCGAGGATACCTTGCGCGTTGTTTTCCACCTCGCGCATCTTCTGCGCATCGGTCCAACGCTGGTATTGCGCCAGCGGGATATCGAGGATCGAGGACACATAGGCGCGCCGCCCGCCCTTGCGCAGCTTGCCCTGCACGGCCATGACATCGACCTTGTGATAGTGCAGCGCGTGCAGCGTCGCCGC
>NZ_DAIPIW010000018.1:0-37463 GCF_036770585.1 Yoonia sp.
CGCAGGGCCATGACCTCGGTCATGTCCACCTCGTTGTAGGTGGTCAGCATCGCGGTGGTGTTCTGGCTGTCCTTCAGACGCTTGGCGATGGTCTGGCGCAGGCGGGTCATTTTCACGCGCTCTTCCCGCTCGGCCTGATCGGCCGGAACAGGTGCGCGGGGTGCTGCGGCTGGGGCAGGGGCGGCAGAGGCCGAGGACAGGGCTTTCAACACGTCCTCTTTCATCACGCGGCCGTCCTTGCCGGTGCCCTGCACGTCCGAAAGGTTGTTGTCCGCCATCAGTTTCTTGGCAGAGGGCGCGTCTTCTACGTCTTTCGATTTGGCCTCGGGGGCAGGGGTTTCGGCTTTGGCTTTCGGCTCTTCCTTGGGTGCGTCTTCCTTGGCGGGCGCGGGGGCGGCGTCGCCTTCGGCGATCTGGGCCAGCAGAGCATCGACGCCCACTGTCTCGCCCTCGGCGGCGACGATCTCCGACAGGGTGCCGGCCACGGGGCTTGGCACCTCGACGGTCACCTTGTCGGTTTCCAGCTCGCAGAGCATTTCATCGACAGCGACGCTATCGCCGGGCCTCTTGAACCATGTGGCGACCGTGGCCTCTGTCACGGATTCGCCAAGCGTGGGGACGCGGACTTCGGTGCTCATTTATCAGTTCCCTTCAATCGTCAGCGCATCGTTCACGAGCGCCTCTTGTTCTGCTTTGTGCTTGCTGGCCAGACCCGTGGCGGGCGAGGCGGCGGCGGCGCGGCCGACGTAAACGGGCCGCGTGTGTTTTGCGCCGATGCGCGTCAGGACCCATTCGATGTTGGGTTCGATGAAGGACCACGCCCCCTGATTGCGCGGCTCTTCCTGACACCAGACCATTTCGGCGTTCTTGAACCGTTCGAGCTCCTTGACCGCCGATTGCGCGGGGAAGGGGTAGAACTGTTCGAAACGCAGCAGGTAGACATCATCGATGCCGCGCGCGTCGCGTTCTTCCAGCAGATCGTAGTAGGCCTTGCCCGCACACATCACGACGCGCTTGATCTTGTCGTCGGCGACCAGCGTGGTGTCCGAGTTGCCGTGCTGGGCGTCATCCCAGAGCACGCGGTGGAAGGACGAGCCGACGGTGAATTCCTCGCGCTTGGAGACGGCCAGTTTGTGGCGCAGCAGCGATTTCGGCGTCATCAGGATCAGCGGCTTGCGGAAGGTCCGGTGCAACTGGCGGCGCAGCAGGTGAAAGTAGTTGGCCGGTGTCGTGCAATTGGCGACGATCCAGTTGTCGCCGCCGCACATCGTCAGAAACCGTTCCAGACGCGCAGAGGAATGTTCCGGCCCCTGACCTTCGTAGCCATGCGGCAGCAGGCAGACGAGGCCGGACATCCGCAGCCATTTGCTTTCGCCGGAACTGATGAACTGGTCGAACATGATCTGCGCGCCGTTGGCGAAATCGCCGAACTGCGCCTCCCAGAGGGTCAGCGCGTTGGGTTCGGCCAGCGAGTAGCCGTATTCGAAACCCAGCACCGCGTATTCCGACAGCATCGAGTCGATGACCTCGTAATGCGCCTGACCGTCGCGGATATTGTTCAGCGGATAATAGCGTTCCTCGGTTTCCTGATTGATCAGGGCCGAGTGCCGCTGGCTGAAGGTGCCCCGCGTGCTGTCCTGCCCCGACAGACGCACCGGATAACCTTCGAGCAGCAGCGAGCCGAAGGCCAGCGCCTCGCCGGTGGCCCAGTCGACGCCGGTTCCGGTCTCGAACATCTTGGCCTTGGCTTCCAGCAGGCGACCCACGGTCTTGTGGATCGGAAATCCTTCGGGCGCCTTGCAAAGAGCCTCGCCCACGGCGGTGAAGGTCGCATCTTCGATGGCCGTCATGCCGCGCTGGTAGTCTTCTTTCTGGCGGTCCAGATGCGACCACTTGCCGTCCAGCCAGTCGGCCTTGTTGGGCTTGTAGGTCTTGCCGGTTTCGAATTCCTCGTTCAGGTGGGCCTGAAACGCGGCTTTCATGTCCTCGATCTCGCCTTCGGGGATCAGGCCGTCCTTGACCAGCCGTTCTGTATAGAGCGTCAGCGTCGTCTTTTGCCGCTTGATCTTGTTATACATCACCGGGTTGGTGAACATCGGCTCGTCGCCTTCGTTGTGACCGAAGCGGCGGTAGCAGATGATGTCGAGCACCACGTCCTTGTGGAACTTCTGGCGGAACTCGGTGGCGACGCGGGCGGCGTGGACCACGGCCTCGGGGTCGTCGCCGTTGACGTGGAAGATCGGGGCCTCGACCATCAGCGCGATGTCTGTGGGATAGGGCGACGAGCGGCTGAAGTGCGGCGCGGTGGTAAAGCCGATCTGGTTGTTGACGATGATATGCATGGTGCCGCCGGTGCGGTGCCCGCGCAGACCCGACAGGCCAAAGCCTTCGGCCACGACGCCCTGACCGGCGAAGGCCGCGTCGCCGTGCAGCAGCACGGCCATGACCTTGGTGCGGTCCTTGTCGTTCTTCTGGTCCTGTTTGGCGCGGACCTTGCCCAGCACCACGGGGTTCACCGCTTCGAGGTGGCTGGGGTTCGCGGTCAGCGACAGGTGCACGGTATTGCCGTCGAAGTTGCGGTCGGAAGACGCGCCGAGGTGGTATTTCACATCGCCCGAGCCATCCACATCCTCGGGTTTGAACGACCCGCCCTGAAATTCGTTGAAGATCGCGCGGTAGGGTTTCTGCATCACGTTGGCCAGCACCGACAGACGCCCACGGTGCGGCATGCCGATGACGATATCCTCCAGCCCCAGCTGCCCGCCGCGCTTGATGATCTGTTCCATCGCGGGGATCAGCGCCTCGCCGCCATCAAGGCCGAAACGCTTGGTGCCCATGTATTTGACGTGCAGGAATTTCTCGAAACCTTCGGCCTGCACAAGGCTGTTCAGGATCGCCTTGCGGCCTTCCTTGGTGAAGGCGATTTCCTTGCCATAGCCCTCGATCCGTTCTTTGAGCCATGCGGCCTCTTCGGGGTTCGAGATGTGCATGTATTGCAGGGCGAAAGTGCCACAATAGGTCCGGCGCACGATGGCCATGATTTCATTCATGGTGGCGTGTTCGAGGCCCAGCACCTTGTCGAGGAAGATCGGCCGGTCCATGTCGGCATCGGTGAAACCGTAGGACTTCGGATCGAGTTCTGGATGCGGGGTCTGGTCGCGCATCCCCAGCGGGTCGAGATCGGCGACAAGGTGCCCCCTGATCCGGTAGGCGCGGATCAGCATCAGCGCGCGGATACTGTCGAGCACCGCGCTGCGCACCTGTTCCTCGGTGATCGTGGTGCCGGTCTCGGCGGCCTTGTCCTTGATCTTCTTGGCCGCCGCTTCGGGCTCAGATGCCCATTGCCCGTCGAGGGCGGCGGTCAGATCGTCGTTCGGCTGCGGTGGCCAGTCGGTGCGGGCCCAGGATGGCCCCTGCGCCTCGGCCCGGGCATCGGCGGGGGCATCGCCCAGCGACCGGAAGAACGCCTGCCAGCTTTCATCCACCGCGCCGGGGTTGTCGGCGTAGCGGGCGTAAAGCTGTTCGACATAGGCGGCGTTGTGGCCTTGCAGGAAAGACGAGGCGTGGAAAACGTCGTTGGGGGAATGGTCGTTCATTGCGTGACCTCGATGCTTGCCGATTTCTGGGTCCCGGATCAGGCCCGGGACGGGGTTTTTTGGTTGTCCGCGCCCCGGATGTGATCCGGGGCCTCGGTTGATTTTGCGCGGCGGGGCAGGCCCCGACCTACCCGATTGCCTTCAGCACGGCCTCGCCCAGTGTGGCGGGGCTGTCGGCGACGACGATGCCGGCGCTCTTCATCGCTTCGATCTTGCTTTCGGCGTCGCCCTTGCCACCGGCGACAATCGCGCCGGCGTGGCCCATGCGACGGCCCGGAGGCGCGGTGCGGCCTGCGATGAAACCGGCGACGGGCTTCCAGCGACCTTTCTTCTTCTGTTCGGCAAGGAATTCGGCGGCTTCTTCTTCGGCGGTGCCGCCGATCTCGCCGATCATGATGATCGACTGTGTTTCGTCGTCATCAAGGAACATGTCCAGCACGTCGATATGTTCGGTCCCCTTGATCGGGTCGCCGCCGATGCCGACAGCGGTGGACTGGCCGAGACCTGAGTCAGAGGTCTGCTTGACCGCCTCATAGGTCAGCGTGCCGGAACGCGACACGACACCGACCGAGCCGCGCTTGTGGATATGGCCGGGCATGATGCCGATCTTGCAGGCGTCGGGCGTGATGACGCCGGGGCAGTTCGGCCCGATCAGGCGCGATTTGGAATTCTGAAGCGCCGCCTTGACCCGCATCATGTCCAGCACGGGGATGCCTTCGGTGATGCAGATGATCAGCTCCATTTCGGCGTCGATAGCCTCGAGGATACTGTCGGCGGCGAAGGGTGGCGGCACGTAGATCACAGAGGCATTGGCCTCGGTCTTGGCCTTGGCCTCATGCACCGAGTTGAAGACGGGCAGGTCCAGATGCGTGGTGCCGCCCTTGCCGGGGGTCACGCCGCCGACCATCTTGGTGCCATAGGCGATCGCCTGTTCCGAGTGGAACGTCCCCTGCGAGCCGGTCAGGCCCTGACAGATGACGCGCGTGTTTTCGTTTACGAGAATGGCCATGGTGTTGGCTCCTTAAAATCTTGTCTTCGCGTGGGTTGCACCCACCCTACGGGATCAACCTTTGACCGCTTTCACGATCTTCTGCGCGCCGTCCTTCAGGTCGTCGGCGGCGATCACGGCGAGGCCGGAGTTGTTGATGATCTCCTTGCCCTTTTCGACGTTCGTGCCTTCCAGACGCACGACCAGCGGCACCTTCAGGCCCACCTCTTTCACCGCGGCGATGACGCCCTCGGCGATGACGTCGCAGCGCATGATGCCGCCGAAGATGTTCACAAGGATGCCTTTGACCTGCGGGTCAGAGGTGATGATCTTGAAGGCCTCAGTCACCTTTTCCTTGGTCGCACCGCCGCCCACGTCGAGGAAGTTGGCAGGCTCGGCGCCGTAAAGCTTGATGATGTCCATCGTCGCCATGGCAAGGCCCGCGCCATTGACCATGCAGCCGATCTCGCCATCCAGCGCGATATAGTTGAGGTCGAATTTCGAGGCGGCGAGTTCCTTGGGGTCTTCTTCGGTCTCGTCGCGCAGGGCGGCGATATCGGCGTGGCGGTAGATCGCGTTGCCGTCGAAGCTGACCTTGGCGTCCAGCACTTTCAGGTCGCCCTTGTCGGTGACGATCAGGGGGTTGATCTCGAGCATCTCCATGTCCTTCTCTGTGAAGGCTTTGTAGAGCTGGCCCATCAGGGTCACGCATTGCTTGATCTGGTTGCCGGTCAGACCCAGCGCGAAGGCCACGCGGCGGCCGTGGAAGGGCTGATAGCCCGTCGCGGGATCGACGGTGAAGTTGAGGATCTTTTCGGGGGTGTGGTGGGCCACCTCTTCGATGTCCATGCCGCCTTCGGTCGAGCAGACAAAGCCGATGCGGCTGGTCTGGCGATCGACCAGCAGGGCCAGATACATCTCGGTCTCGATGCCCGAGCCGTCTTCGATGTAGATGCGGTTGACCTGCTTGCCCGCGGGGCCGGTCTGGTGGGTGACCAGCGTGCGGCCCAGCATCTTCTTGGCTTCCTGTGCCGCCTCTTCGACGGAACGGGCCAGACGGACGCCGCCGGCCTCGCCTGCGTCGGTCTCTTGGAACTTGCCCTTGCCACGGCCACCGGCGTGGATCTGCGCCTTGACGACCCAGAGCGGCCCGTCGAGTTCGCCTGCGGCGGTTTTGGCGTCTTCCGCGCGCGTCACGGGGCGGCCGTCAGAGACGGGCGCGCCATAGCTGCGCAGCAGGGCTTTTGCCTGATATTCGTGGATGTTCATAAGGCTGTTCCGTTTTGGCTAGGTTTTGTTTCGTAAAGCACAGACAAAACGTCGCTTCTAAGGGAAAATTGCCAAATCGGGGGAAAATCGAACATTTGTGATCACAGGAAAATTTTGTGTGATCACAAATCGGGACCGTATTGCAAAAGTGCAATATTTAATCGGTTTGAAAAGATTCGCGGGGGTGCTACCAACAGCCCATGTCCGCCGCTTTGCCCAGATGGTCCGTGGTCGCCACCGTCGACGAGCCGCCTGCGCTTGTCCAGACCTTTGTCGCATGGCACCTGCATCTGGGGGCAGAGCGGGTCTATCTTTATTGCGACAATCCCGATGATCCGGTGGCGGCTCTGCTTGCCGATCTGCCGCAGGTTCAGGTGGTGACCTGCGACGCAGCACATTGGCTGCGCCTTGGCAAAAGCCGCCCGCGCCGCCATGAGGTGCGGCAGGTCCGCAATGCCCGCGATGCCTATGCGCGCTGCACCTCGGACTGGCTGATCCATGTCGATGCGGATGAATTCCTCTGGCCGCGTGCGGATATCGCCGAGCTGCTGGCGGCGCTCGAACCCGAGGCGGATGCCGCGGTCATTCAGGTGGCCGAGCGGGTCCATCTGCCCGACGATCCCGGGCTGACCGTTTTCGAAGGGGCGTTCCGCCGCCCTTTCCACAGCCCGCCAAGCAAGGGTGAACGGATCTTCGGGCCGGATTATGCGCTCAGCAACAAGGGGCTTTACGGTCACTCCAACGGCAAGGCCTTCGTGCGGGTGGGGCGCAAGTTGTCGATGTCGATCCACCGCCCCCAACCTGCCAAGGACGCCGCTGATCTGGTGCTGGCGCGTCCCGCGCCCGATGCGATCGAGCTTTTGCATTTCGACGGGCTGACGCCGACCTACTGGGTCTACAAGCTGGCGCGGATGCAGCGCGCGCTGGTCAAGCACGACGGGATGCCGCTCTCTGCGCAGAGGCGCGCGCAGGCCGATGCGCTGATGGCCGATCCCGAGGGGGCCGACGCGCTTTATGACCGGCTGAAGGTGGCGCGGGGTGATCTGGCGATGCTCTTGCAGAGGCATGGTCTGTGGAGCGCACCGGCTTTCGATCCAGGGCCGGCGCTGGCGGCCGCCTTTCCCGACGCGAGGATCGATCTGTCACCGGCGGCGCTGGACGCATGGCTGGCTGCAAACAAGCCGCAGGTCATTCCGTTTTTGTGGCAGCACCGATAGGAAAAGGGCCGCGCATCGGCGGCCCCTTTGTGTGACTGCAACAAAGATCAGGCGAGGCTGTTGTCGATGCCCTTGCAGGCCGCGACAAGGCCTTTCACGGCCTCGACGGATTTGTCGAACATCGCCTGTTCGTCCTTGTTCATCTTGATCTCGACGACACGCTCGATGCCGCCTGCGCCGATGATCGTGGGCACGCCGACATAGAAACCGTTCAGGCCATAGGCCCCGTCCACATAGGCCGCACAGGGCAGCAGGCGCTTTTGGTCCTTCAGATAGGCTTCGGCCATTTCGATGGCCGAGGTCGCGGGGGCGTAAAAGGCGGAGCCGGTCTTCAAGAGACCCACGATCTCGGCGCCGCCGTCGCGGGTGCGCTGGACGATGGCGTCCATCTTGTCTTTCGTGGTCCAGCCCATGTCCACCAGATCGGGCAGCGGGATACCGGCGACGGTCGAATAGCGCACCAGCGGCACCATCGTGTCACCGTGCCCGCCCAGAACGAAGGCGGTCACGTCGCGCATCGAAACGTTGAATTCTTCGGCAAGGAAGTGACGGAAGCGGGCGCTGTCCAGAACACCGGCCATGCCGCAGACCTTTTCGGGGGGCAGGCCCGAGAATTCACGCAGGGCCCAGACCATCGCATCCAGCGGGTTGGTGATGCAGATGACGAAGGCGTTGGGCGCATGCGCCGCGATCCCTTCGCCGACGGATTTCATGACCTTGAGGTTGATGCCCAGCAGGTCGTCACGGCTCATCCCGGGTTTGCGCGGCACACCGGCGGTGACGATGCAGACATCCGCGCCCGCGATATCGGCGTAATCGTTGGTGCCCTTGAAGCTGCCGTCGAATTTGGCCGAGGGGCCGGATTCCGCGATGTCGAGCGCCTTGCCTTGGGGCGTGCCTTCGGCAATGTCGAAAAGCACGACATCGCCGAGCTCTTTGACAGCTGCGAGGTGTGCAAGCGTGCCGCCGATCTGTCCGGCGCCGATAAGGGCAATCTTGGGTCTGGCCATGAAGTTGGTCCTTTGGTGATGTGATCTCGGCGGTTCTGGTAAGCGTTTGACATGGTTTTCGCAAGGCTGCTGCGCTGCGGCATGGCCCAGAGGACCAGTGGTCATTCCGGCAGGGACGGGCTAACGATAACGCGAGCAAGGCTTTTCAGGGACAGCGGCCAATGGAATTCGGGTGGGAGTTTTTCGCGGTCGGCATTCCCGCCATCATTTTCGGAGGTATCTCGAAGGGCGGCTTCGGGTCGGGCGCGGCCTTCGCGGCGGGCGCGATTCTGGCGCTGGTGGTGCCGCCGGGTGCGGCGCTGGGGATCATCCTGCCGCTCTTCATGCTGGTCGATGCGGCGACGCTGAAACCCTATTGGGGCAAATGGCACTGGCCCTCGGCCAAGGGTCTGATGATCGGTGCTGTGCCGGGCTGTATCGTCGCGGGCTGGCTTTATACTGCGGTGGACGGCGATGTCTTCCGTCTGCTGATCGGGATCATCTGTCTGGCCTTCGTGGCGTTCCAGATGTCGCGCGCGCTGGGCTGGCTTGTCGTGCCGCTGATGCCCTTTTCGGCGCCATGGGCCTGGTTTGCGGGCCTGATCAGCGGCTTTACCAGTTTCGTCAGCCATGCAGGCGGGCCGCCCGCCGCCGTCTTCCTGCTGTCGCAGGGGCTGAGCAAGACCGCGTTTCAGGCGACGACCGTCGTGGTCTTCTGGGCGGTGAACTGGATGAAGGCGGTGCCTTACGCCTTTCTGGGCATCTTCACATGGGACACGCTGACGGCAAGCCTGCTGCTGGCGCCCTTTGCCCTGATCGGGGCCTGGCTGGGGGTCAAGGCGCACCGGTTCATCCCGGAGCGTCTGTTCTTCGCGATCACCTATGTCCTGCTGACGGTGACGGGACTGCGCCTGATCTGGGTCGCGCTTTAGGCGTCTTCGCCGGGCACGGGCAGCGGGTCGCTGAACGCCTGATAGGCCTGACCAGAGGCCGCAAGGCAGGTCGGGCCGCCGGGTTGCGTCACCGTGATTGTCCATGTGCCGGTTTCGAGCGAGGCGAAGACCTCGACCACGGCGTTGTCGGAGGCCAGACCGATGGCCTGACGTGTCTCGCCGTAGGTTTGCGCCAGTGTCGCAACAACGGTCGCGTGATCGGCGCAAGGGGCCGCCTGCACCTGATGGGCCGCCAGCGTCAGGACCGAAAAGCCCATCGCCATGACCAGAGAATTGCATTTCATCGTGTCGTCCTTTCGACTGTCGGTCCGCCCGCTGCCATCCGAAAGCGTCAAGGAGGTGGGCAGGGACAGTCTGGAAAGCCGATCCGTCGAATTGGTTAACGCATCGTCCCGCTGCGTCGCGGCACATTCGGGGTTGAAGTAATCGCCAATTTCTGACCTTTTCCGCGCAACTTTGTTGCGAAAGAGAATCCATGCAGAAGCATCCCCACCGGTCCGCACTCTATATTCCGGGGTCGAAAGACCGCGCCTTGGACAAGGCGCGCAGCCTGCCGGTTGATGTGATCCTCTTCGATCTCGAGGATGCGGTCGCACCGGATGCCAAGGTCGCGGCCCGTGATACGCTTTATGCCGCCCTTGCGGATGGCGGATATGGCGGCCGCCGACGGATCGTGCGGATCAACGGGCTGGAGACCGCATGGGGCAAGGCGGATGCAGCGGCGGTTGCGGCGATGGATTGCGATGCGGTGCTGTTGCCCAAGGTGAACGGCCCGTCGGACGTGGACGCGCTGGCGGCGCTTGTTCCCGACACGCCGATCTGGGCAATGATGGAGACGCCGCGCGGCGTGCTGAATGCGGCCGCGATTGCCGATCATCCGTGCATCGCAGGCTTCGTGCTGGGGACGAATGACCTTGCCAAGGACCTCAACTCGCAGGGGCGGGCGGCGCTTGCCACGTCGTTGCAGCTTTGCCTGCTCGCGGCCAAGGCGGCGGGGATCGTGGCGCTGGATGGTGTCTACAATGCCTATCTGGATGAAGAGGGGCTGCGCGCGGAATGTGCCGAAGGGCGCGACATGGGCTTTGACGGCAAGACCCTGATCCATCCGGCCCAGATCGCCATCGCCAATGCCGCCTTCGGCCCGACCGAGGACGAGATCGCCCTTGCCCGCCGCCAGATCGCCGCCTTCGAGGCGGCAGAGGCGCAGGGGCAGGGTGTCGCCGTTGTCGACGGTCGCATCGTCGAGAACTTGCATATCGTCACCGCCCGCGCGACCTTGGCGAAAGCAGAGGCAATCGCAGAACTGGAATCGTCATGACACTACTTATCCTCGGGGTCGCGCTATGGTCGGCGGCGCATCTGTTCAAACGACTGGCACCGGGCGCGCGCGCCGCTTTGGGCGGGGCGGGCTATCCGGTCATGGCGGTCCTTCTGATCACCAGCGTCGTTTTGATGGTGATGGGCTACAAGGCGGCTGATGGCGCGGTCTATTGGGGCCGTGACCCGATGTGGGTCGGGATCAACAACCTGTTGATGGTCGTTGCCTTCTACTTTTATGCGGCCAGTGCCGCGCAGGGTCAGAAGATCTGGCTGGGCACCAAGGTCCGCCACCCGCAACTGACGGGCTTTTCCATCTGGGCGGTCGCGCATCTT
This sequence comes from Yoonia sp., assembly GCF_036770585.1. Taxonomy (GTDB): domain Bacteria; phylum Pseudomonadota; class Alphaproteobacteria; order Rhodobacterales; family Rhodobacteraceae; genus Yoonia. Next base: position 10,666 of record NZ_DAIPIW010000018.1, read on the forward strand.
CTGGTGAACGGCGACATCGCGTCCTTCATCCTGTTCGGCGGTTTGCTGGTCTGGGCGATTGTCGAGATTCTGATCATCAACGCGCAGGAAGGCCCGTGGCAGCGGCCCGCGCGCGCGCCTGCGAAGAAAGAGGTTGTCGCGATTGTCGTGACCATCGTTGTGACCGTGGTCGTGATGGGCATCCATTATGCCCTTGGCGTGACACCCTGGGGGTAAGATGCCGAAGATCTACAGATTGCTGACCGAAGACGACACATCCGCCTTTTGCCACAAGGTCTCGGACGCGCTGTCGAAAGGATGGGAGCTTTACGGCAGCCCGACCTATGCCTTCGACCACGCCAACGGGGTGATGCGCTGCGGGCAGGCGGTGACCAAGGACATCGACACGCCCTATACACCGGACATGAAGCTGGGACGGCAATGACCAAGACGAACGCGGGCCGCTTTTTCGAGGACTACAGCATCGGTGAGGTCATCACCCACGCCGTCCCGCGCACGATCAAGATGGGCGAGAGGGCGCTTTATCATGCGCTTTATCCGGCGCGCCATGCGCTCTATTCCTCGGACCAGTTCGCGCAAGGCTGCGGGCTGCCGTTCAGCCCGCTCGATGATCTGGTGACGTTTCATACGGTCTTCGGCAAGACGGTGCCGGATGTGTCTTTGAATGCGGTTGCGAACCTCGGCTATGCGGAAGGGCGCTGGATCACGCCGCTTTGGCCCGGTGACACGATCACCGCGACGTCAGAGGTGATCGGTGTCAAGGAAAACTCCAACGGCAAGAGCGGGGTGGTCTGGGTCAGGACCACGGGCCGCAACCAGCATGGCGAGACGCTGATCAGCTATGTGCGCTGGGTGATGGTGCGCAAGCGCGGCGACGGGCCGGCGCCCGTGCCGGTGATCCCCGATCTGGCCAGCGCTGTCACGGTGGATGATCTGGTCATCCCCAAGGGCCTCGATTTCACCCGCTACGATTTCACCCTCGCGGGCGAGCCGCACCGGCTGGGCGACTATGCCATCGGCGAGATCATCGACCATGTGGACGGTGTGACCATCGAAGAGGCCGAGCATATGCTGGCGACCCGCCTTTGGCAGAATACCGCCAAGGTGCATTTCGACGCGACGAACCGCGCGGACGGCAAGCGGCTGATCTACGGCGGCCATGTGATCAGCCTTGCGCGGGCGCTGTCGTTCAACGGTCTGGCCAATGCGCAGATGATCGTGGCGCTGAATGGTGGCGCCCATGCGAACCCCTGTTTTGCGGGTGATACGGTCCGCGCATGGTCCGAGGTGCTGGACAAGGCCGAGACGCCCGCCCCCGGTGTCGGTGCGATCCGGCTGCGGTTGGTGGCGACGAAGGGACGCGCCGGTCCGCTGCGGGGTGAGGATGGCAAGTATCATCCCGACGTCCTGCTTGATCTGGACTATTGGGCGCTGATGCCTGTCTGATTCCACACCTGTTTTTCGTGATCACAAAATTTTTTTCTGTGATCACAAAGTTGGAAAATCTGCCGGACTGCGCCAACTTTTCCCATGTTAGCGGCCTCGATGCGCGTGACTCTGTCCGTCAAATGGTGCAAAAGAGGGCCAAAGGCGCTGTCTCGCCGGCAGCACATGCCAACGAAGGGAACCGCTATGTCCGACGTGAACCGGGGCAACCGCCCCCTGTCACCGCATTTGACGATCTATCGTCCGCAATGGACCTCGATCACCTCGATCCTTGTCCGGATCACCGGCAACGCGCTGCTGATCACCGGCCTGCTGATCGTCTGGTGGTTCGTCGCCGCCGCCACCGGGCCCGAAGCTTTCGCGGTCGCGGATGGCTTTCTGACAAGCTGGTTCGGTGATCTGGTGATGACGCTGTCGGTTCTGGGCCTGTGGTATCACCTGCTGGGCGGGCTGCGGCACCTTGTCTGGGACAGTGGCCGGATGCTGGATGTCGAGAAATCCGAACTTGCGGGCCAGATGATGATCGTGCTGTCGGTCCTGCTGACGATCTTCACGATCATCGTCGTGTAAGGAGACGCACCAATGGCTTTTCTGACTGACCGCAAGCGCGCCGTGGGCATGGGTTCGTCCAAGACCGGGACCGCGCATCACTGGCAGATGATGGTATCGTCCGTGGCGCTGCTGATCCTTGTGCCGCTGTTCATCTTCACCTTCGGCCCGATCTATGGCGCACCCTACGAAGAGGTGATCGCCTATTATCAGCGGCCTTTCCCCGCTGTCGTCGCGATCCTGACCATGCTGGTGGGCTGGTTTCATTTCCGTGGCGGTGTCCAAACGCTGATCGAGGACTATGTCCACGGTCTGGCCCGCAAGATCGCCATCATCGCGATGATCTGCGTGTCCTATGCGGCGGCGGCTTTTGCGGTCTTCGCAATCGTCCGCATCGCGCTCTAATTCCAGAAGGCTTATCTGATGGCTGCTTACGAATACGAAACCCACACCTATGACGCGATCGTGGTCGGTGCCGGAGGTGCTGGCCTGCGCGCGACCTTGGGTCTGGCCGAACAGGGCCTGCGCACGGCCTGTATCAGCAAGGTTTTCCCCACACGCTCGCATACGGTCGCGGCACAGGGCGGGATCGCCGCATCACTGGGCAACATGGGCCCCGATAGCTGGCAGTGGCATATGTATGACACGGTCAAGGGCTCTGACTGGCTGGGTGATACGGACGCGATGGAATACCTCGCCCGCGAGGCACCCAAGGCGGTCTACGAGCTGGAACATTACGGCGTGCCCTTCAGCCGCACCGAAGAGGGCAAGATCTATCAGCGCCCGTTCGGCGGCCATACCACCGAATTCGGTGAAGGCCCGCCGGTGCAGCGCACCTGTGCCGCCGCCGACCGCACCGGACACGCGATCCTGCACACGCTTTACGGCCAGTCGCTGAAGCAGCAGGCAGAATTCTACATCGAGTATTTCGCGCTCGACCTGATCATGTCGGAAGACGGCATCTGTCAGGGTGTCATCGCGTGGAAGCTGGATGACGGCTCGATGCATGTCTTCAACGCCAAGATGGTCGTGCTGGCGACGGGCGGCTATGGCCGGGCGTATTTCAGCGCGACTTCCGCCCATACCTGCACCGGCGACGGTGGCGGCATGGTGGCGCGGCAGGGTCTGCCCTTGCAGGACATGGAATTCGTCCAGTTCCACCCCACCGGCATCTATGGCGCGGGCTGCCTGATCACCGAAGGCGCGCGCGGCGAGGGCGGATATCTGACCAATTCCGAAGGCGAGCGTTTCATGGAACGCTATGCGCCCAACTACAAGGACCTCGCCCCACGCGACTATGTCAGCCGCTGCATGACGATGGAAATCCGCGAAGGCCGTGGCGTGGGGGCCGGGGGCGATCACATCCACCTCAACCTCAGCCATCTGCCTGCCGAGGCGCTGCACGAACGCCTGCCCGGTATCTCGGAAAGCGCGCGCATCTTTGCCGGTGTGGATGTGACCAAGGAGCCGATCCCCGTGCTGCCGACGGTGCACTACAACATGGGCGGTATCCCCACGAACTATTTCGGCGAAGTGCTGAGCCCCACCAAGGATGATCCGAACCGTGTCGTTCCCGGCCTGATGGCGGTGGGCGAGGCGGGCTGTGCCTCGGTCCACGGGGCGAACCGGCTGGGGTCCAACTCCCTGATCGACCTTGTGGTCTTTGGCCGTGCCGCCGCGATCCGTGCGGGAGATGTCGTGGATCGCTCAGCCCCTAATCCAACGCTAAACCAAGCTTCGGTCGATGCATGTTTCGACCGCTTCGACGGGCTGCGCCATGCCAAGGGCACGGTCCCGACCGCCGAGTTGCGGCTGGAGATGCAAAAGGCGATGCAGGCGGATGCCGCCGTCTTCCGCACCGACAAGACGCTGGCCGAAGGTGTCCAGAAGATGACCACCATCGCGGGCAAGATGGACGATCTCAAGGTCACCGATCGCAGCCTCGTCTGGAACAGCGACCTGATGGAAACGCTGGAACTGACCAACCTGATGCCGAACGCGCTGGCCACCATCGTCGGCGCCGAGGCGCGCAAGGAAAGCCGTGGCGCCCACGCGCATGAGGATTACGCGACCCGCGACGATGCAAACTGGCGCGTGCATACGATTGCCCATGTGGACGGGGCGAAAGTGACGCTTGGCTACCGGCCTGTGATCACCACCCCGCTGACGGCCGAAAAGGACGGCGGGATCTCGGAAAAGAAAATCGCCCCGAAGGAGCGGACATTCTGATGCGTATCGCCTTTGCCATCGCCGGTCTTGCAGCGCTTGCAGCCTGTGGCGAAATCTCACCCGAGCGCGCCGCCGACCGCTGCGAGGAACGCGCACGCGCCGCACAAGGACCCGAAGTCGGCGTCACGCTGGGTGCAAACAGCAACAGCGGGCCATTCGCCAGCGGCAGCATCAGCATTTCATCCGATGCGATCCGCGGACGCGATCCAGTGGCTCTCTACGAGGAATGCGTGTTCAACCTGACGGGCGAGATGCCGATCAGGCCGCCACGCCTGCGCAATATGTGAGCCCCACGCGAGAAAAGAGAAGCACATGGTACAACTGACACTTCCCAAGAACTCACGCATGACCGTGGGCAAGACGTGGCCGAAACCGGAAGGCGCGACCAATCTGCGCAAGGTGCAGATCTATCGCTGGAACCCCGATGACGGGAAGAACCCGCAGCTTGATACATACTTCGTCGATATGGACAGCTGCGGCCCGATGGTGCTGGACGCGCTGATCAAGATCAAGAACGAGATCGATCCGACGCTGACCTTCCGCCGCTCTTGTCGCGAAGGCATCTGCGGGTCCTGCGCGATGAACATCGACGGGATCAATACGCTGGCCTGCATCTATGGGCTGGATGAGATCAAGGGCGACATCAAGATCTATCCGCTGCCGCATATGCCGGTGATCAAGGACCTGATCCCTGACCTGACGCATTTCTACGCCCAGCACGCCAGCATCATGCCCTGGCTGGAAACCAAGACAAACCGGCCCGCCAAGGAATGGAAGCAGTCGATCGAGGACCGCAAGAAGCTGGACGGGCTTTACGAATGCGTGATGTGCGCCTCGTGCTCGACCAGCTGCCCGTCCTATTGGTGGAACGGCGACCGCTATCTGGGGCCTGCGGCCCTGTTGCATGCCTACCGCTGGATCATCGACAGCCGTGACGAGGCGACGGGCGAACGTCTGGATCAGCTGGAAGACCCGTTCAAGCTTTACCGCTGCCACACGATCATGAACTGCGCCAAGACCTGCCCGAAGGGTCTGAACCCCGCCAAGGCGATTGCCCATATCAAGAAGATGATGGTCGAACGGGTCGTCTGATTGCGATGTCGCAGGGGGGCTGTCTGCCCCCCGCGCCTGACGGCGCCCCCCCGAGGATATTTTCGGGCCAATAATGAGGGCGCGCCGATGTGGGGCGACGCGCCCTCCCGGTCATTACCGGCCACGGCCATCGGCGTCCCCGCCTGTTCCGTAAAGCAACTCTCTTAGGCGAGGGTTAACAATTCGTTATTATTGGCCCGGAAATATCCTGGGGTGAGACCCGGACCCCGTCCGGGGCGAGGGGCAAAGCCCCTCAGGCAAAGGCCGCCGCAAGCGCGATCTCGACCATGTCACCGAAGCTGCGTTCGCGGTCCTCGGCGGGCAGCGCTTCATGCGTGATCAGGTGGTCGCTGACGGTCAGCACCGCCAGCGCGCGCCGGCCATAGCGGGCGGCGAGATTGTAAAGTTCGGCCGCCTCCATCTCGACCCCGAGGATGCCATGCCGCATCATCTGTTCGTTCAGGTCCGGTCGTTCGTCATAGAAGACATCCGAGGAATAGATGCCGCCGACATGAGTCGGCACGCCTTTCGCCCTCGCGGCGTCATGGGCCGCCGATAGAAGCCCGTAGTCGGCGCAAGGCGCGAAGTTCACTTCCTTGAAGATCCCCCGTGACGGCGTCGAAAGCGTCGAGGCCGTCATGGCGAGGATCACGTCGCGGATCCCCACATGGTCCTGCATTCCGCCACAAGACCCGATGCGGATCAGGGTCTGCGCATCGTAGTCCCTGATCAGCTCGTTGGCGTAGATCGAGAGCGACGGCATCCCCATGCCCGATCCCTGGATCGTGACGGGATTGCCTTTCCAAGTGCCGGTAAACCCCAGCATGCCGCGCACCTGATTGATGCAGCGGGCATCGTCGAGAAAAGTCTCGGCTGCCCATTTTGCACGGTAGGGATCGCCGGGCATGAGAACGGTGGGGGCGATATCACCCTTTTGCGCGCCGATATGGATCGTCATGATCTGCCTATCAATTGCCGTTATCAGGTCAGGTGGCTTTGCCCGGACTAGATTTCCAGGTCTTTCGGATTTTTTCCTGCCGCAATTGCCGATTTGAACCAATCGGGCTGCCGGCCTTTTCCCGTCCATGTCTTTGCGGGGTCATCGGGGTTCTTGTATTTCGGGACCCCGGATTGCTTTTGCAGCGTGGCGGATTTGCGGGGCGTCTTTTCGATAGAAGCGCCGGTAATCTCGGCCAGCGTAAACCCATGTGCCGCGGCAGCTTTTTCGGCAGCGACAAGGGCGGCCTGCTTTTCCTGCTTTTCCAGCCGCGCGAGTGCCTTTTCGACATTTGCCTGCAGACGCAAAAGCTCTTTGCGGGTCATTGATTTGAGATCGGTATTCATGATGCAACTCCACTTTCCGCCTTCTCAATACCGCAGTCCGGATGAATTGCCACGCGAATTGATGATCCGACCTTTCCGAAAGAGCACGATCTATTCGGCGGCGACCTGTCGCGGATCGACCAAGGTCACGATATCGGCCATGATCTTGTTCAATTCGAAATCCTTCGGCGTATAGACGCGGGCCACGCCCATGGCCCTTAGCGCCTTTGCGTCCTCGTCGGGAATGATGCCGCCCGCGATCACGGGGATATGGGCGATGCCCGCCGCGCGCAGCCGGTCCATCACGTCGCGGACCAGCGGAATATGCGAACCCGACAGGATCGACAGGCCGATCACATGCACATCGCCGTTCCTGGCGGCGGTGACGATTTCCTCGGGCGTCAGGCGGATGCCTTCGTAGTCGATCTCCATTCCGCAGTCGCGGGCGCGGGCGGCGATCTGTTCGGCACCGTTCGAATGGCCGTCGAGGCCGGGCTTGCCGACAAGGAATTTCAGGCGGCGGCCAAGGGCGGTGCTGACCAGATCGACCTTTGCGCGCAAGTCGTCCAGCCCCTCGGTCCGGTTCGAGGGGTTGCTGCTGACACCTGTGGGCGCGCGGTATTGGCCGAAGACGCCGCGGACGACATCGGCCCATTCGCCGGTCGTGACACCGGCATGGGCGCAGGCGATGGAGGGGGGCATGATGTTGCTGCCGTCCTTGGCGGCGTCGCGGAGCGCGGTAAGCGCTGCGACCACGGCCTCTGGATCACGGTTGGCCTTCCATTGCGAAAGGCGGCGCAGCTGGTCCGCCTCGGCTTGCGGGTCGCTGACCATGATCGCGTCATCCCCGGCGGTCAGCGGCGAGGGTTCGCCCGCCTGCCATTTGTTCACACCGACGACGGTGGTCTGGCCGGTTTCGATGCTGGCGATGCGGGCGGCGTTGCTTTCGACAAGGCGCGATTTCATGTAGGGGATCGCGTTTTTCGCGCCGCCCATGCCTTCGATCTGGGCCAATTCGGCGCGCGCGCCTTCTTTCAGCGCGTTCACCTTGCGGTCGATGGCGGGGTTGCCGTCGAAAAGGTCGTCGAACTCCAGCAGGTCGGTTTCATAGGCGAGGATCTGTTGCATCCGCAGCGACCATTGCTGGTCCCATGGGCGCGGCAGGCCGAGTGCTTCGTTCCATGCGGGCAATTGCACGGCGCGGGCGCGGGCCTTTTTGGACAGGGTGACGGCAAGTGTTTCCAAAAGGATCCGGTAGACGTTGTTTTCCGGCTGCTGTTCCGTCAGCCCCAGCGAGTTGACCTGCACGCCGTAGCGGAAGCGGCGGTATTTGGGGTCGGTCACGCCATAGCGGGTCTCGCAGATTTCGTCCCAAAGCTCGACAAAGGCGCGCATCTTGCAAAGCTCGGTCACGAACCGGATGCCGGCGTTCACGAAGAACGAGATGCGCCCGACCATTTCGGGGAAGTTTTCGGCCGGCACCTTGCCTTGCAGATCATCCAGAACGGCGGTTGCGGTCGCCAGCGCGAAGGCGAGTTCCTCTTCCGGCGTCGCACCTGCTTCTTGCAGGTGGTAGGAACAGACGTTCATCGGGTTCCATTTCGGCAGGTGTTCGCGCGTATAGGCGGCCACATCGGTGATCATCCGCAGCGACGGCTCGGGCGGGCAGATGTAGGTGCCGCGGCTGAGGTATTCCTTGATGATGTCGTTCTGCACGGTGCCTTGCAGGGCGGATATATCGGCCCCCTGTTCCTTTGCCACCGCGATATAGAGCGCAAGCAGCCAAGGGGCCGTTGCGTTGATCGTCATCGAGGTGTTCATCTGGTCCAGCGGGATCTGGTCGAAAAGCGCGCGCATATCCCCCAGATGGCTGATCGGCACGCCGACCTTGCCGACCTCGCCCTTGGCCAGCACATGGTCGCTGTCATAGCCGGTCTGTGTCGGCAGATCGAAGGCCACGGAAAGACCTGTCTGCCCCTTGGCAAGGTTCCCGCGATAAAGCGCATTTGAGGCCGCAGCGGTCGAATGGCCCGCATAGGTCCTAAACAGCCATGGGCGGTCTTTCTGCGTCTGGGACATCTGGGGCCTCCGAGAATCTGGGTTGCGAAATTAAATTGCGCCTTTGGGGTTCTTATCGGACATTTTATGGCGCTGTCAATTCGCTGCGTTGCGGCATGGCGGGATTTACCTTGTCGGCGTTCCCTGCCACTTTCAGTCCATGACGCAGACCGTTTCAATGCCGCTTTGGGCATTCATCCTGATCATCCTCTTTGCTGCCGTGACTTTCGCGTCGCATTTCCTGTTTCCATCGGTGCGCTGGTTCTTTCGCAAACGGGCCGAGCGTGTGATCGCCCGGGTGAACCAGCGCCTGCAACGCCCGATCGAGCCCTTTAAGCTGGCGCGCCGCCACGACATGATCCAGCGCCTGATCTACGACCCGCAGGTGACCGAGGCGATTGTCGAGCATGCCCGCAAGGAAGGCATCCCCGAGAACGTCGCCTTCGAGAAGGCCCGCCGCTATGCCCGCGAGATTGTGCCCTCGTTTTCGGCGACGGCCTATTTCACCATCGGCATCCGGCTGGCCCGCTGGCTGTCGAAGTCTCTGTATCGGATCAAGCTGGGCACCTTCGACCGCAAGCGCCTGAACGAGATCGATCCCGATGCGACGGTCGTTTTCGTGATGAACCACCGCAGCAACATGGATTACGTGCTGGTGACATATCTGGCGGCACGGGCGGGGGCGCTGTCCTATGCGGTGGGGGAATGGGCGCGGGTCTGGCCGCTGGCGCCGCTGATCCGGATGATGGGCGCGTTCTTCATCCGGCGCAAGTCGCGCGGGACGCTCTATCGCAAGGTGCTGGCGCGCTATGTGCAGATGGCCACGCGCGGCGGTGTCAGTCAGGCGGTCTTTCCCGAAGGCGGGCTGAGCCTTGACGGGTTTCTCGCCCCGCCACGGATGGGCTTGCTGAACTACATCGTCGATGACTTCGATCCTGCGGTGCGCGAGGTGATCTTCGTGCCGGTCGCGATCAACTATGACCGCGTGCTGGAAGATACGATCCTGATTGCGGCGGACCAGTCGGGCACCCGCAGGTTCAAACCCTCGTGGGTCTCGGTCGCGCGGCGTGTCCTGCGTCATATCTGGCTGCGGTTGACCCGCCGGTTCCGCGGCTTCGGGACGGCTTCGGTCAGTTTCGGCGAACCGCTGGAGCTGTCGCGGTTCGAGGCCAGGGGCCCTGAAGATCTGACCGAGGCGCTGGCCGGTGCCCTGATGCAACGGATTGCCGATGTCATGCCGGTGACGGCGGTGCCCCTGATCGCACGGGAAATTCTTGCTGCGGAAACGGTCTCGCGCTTGGGCTTGACCGACAGCGTGACCGCCGATCTGGCTTTCCTGAAAGGGCGCAATCTGCCCCATCCCCACCGCGCGGCGGACGAGCTGGTGGGCGACGCCCTGAACCGTCTGCGTGCGCGCGGCCTGATCACCATGTCTGACGACGACATCGCGCCGACGGCGCTTGGAGACCCCATTTTGCGTTTCTACAGCAATTCGATCGCCCATCACTTTGATGCCGATGCCGCCGAGGGCGAGGAAATTTCTGCAGTTGCAGAGTAATTAAATTACAAAAAGTCCTTTTTCAGGGTTGCAATCTTACCTTTGCGTGGCTTATGCCTTGGTCAAAGGCGCCGATTCTGCGGCGCGGCAAGATGCTGGACATCGACTGATGGAGACGACAATGGCCCTCGACCAATCCGCCCCACCTGCGACTTACAATGCCCCGCAGAAGGATCTTTATGACGTGGGGGAAATGCCGCCCCTCGGGCATGTCCCTGCGCAGATGCACGCATGGGCGATCCGCCGCGAACGCCATGGCGAGCCTGAAAAGGCCTTTCAGCAGGAAGTCGTGGCCTGCCCCAAGCCCGACAGCAACGAGGTGCTGGTGCTGGTGATGGCCGCAGGGGTGAATTACAACGGCGTCTGGGCCGGTCTTGGCCAGCCGATCAGCCCTTTCGACAAGCACGGGGCGGATTACCACATCGCCGGTTCGGATGCGGCGGGCATCGTCTGGGCGGTCGGCGACAAGGTGAAGCGCTGGAAGGTCGGCGACGAGGTCGTCATCCACTGCAATCAGGACGATGGCGACGACGAGGAATGCAACGGTGGCGACCCGATGTATTCCGAAAGCCAGCGCATCTGGGGCTACGAGACGCCGGACGGGTCTTTCGCGCAGTTCACCTGCGTGCAGTCCCAGCAGCTGATGCCGCGTCCGCAGCACCTGACATGGGAAGAAAGCGCCTGCTACACGCTGACGCTGGCGACGGCCTACCGGATGCTCTTCGGGCATGAACCCCATGACCTGAAGCCGGGCCAGAACGTGCTGGTCTGGGGGGCTTCGGGCGGTTTGGGGTCTTATGCGATCCAGTTGATCAATACCGCCGGGGCCAATGCGATCGGGGTGATCAGCGACGAAAGCAAGCGCGACTTCGTCATGTCCCTGGGGGCGAAAGGCGTGATCAACCGCAACGATTTCGACTGCTGGGGCCAGATGCCGACGGTGAATACGCCCGAATACAGCGCATGGCTGAAAGAGGCGCGCAAATTCGGCAAGGCGATCTGGGAGATCACCGGCAAGGGTGTCAACGTGGACATGGTCTTCGAGCATCCGGGCGAAGCGACCTTTCCGGTCTCGGCGCTGGTCTGCAAGAAGGGCGGCATGGTCGTCATTTGCGCCGGCACCACCGGTTTCAATTGCACCTTTGACGTGCGTTACATGTGGATGCACCAAAAGCGCCTGCAGGGCAGCCATTTCGCCCATCTCAAGCAGGCGAGTGCCGCCAACAAGCTGATGCTGGAACAGCGGCTGGATCCTTGCATGTCGGAATGTTTTGCATGGGATGCGATCCCCGAGGCGCATACCAAGATGCTGCGCAATCAGCACAAGCCCGGCAATATGGCCGTGCTGGTGCAATCGCCGCGCATGGGCATCCGCACTTTCGAGGACGCGATCCTTTCCGACGAGCCCTGAATTCCGCCGCATTCCCAAGCTGGGCGCGGCCTTTGATGGCTGCGCCCTTTTTTCTTGTTTCGTCACGATATTCCTGTCACCAGTCACCTTAGGGTTGTTAAGCGTTCATTAATCAATCCCAGAGATGTTGGCGCATGGGTCACGATTGGGTCATTCACGTATTGTCGGATCTGCGCCAGTTTGCGCAGCAAAACGAATTGCCGCTATTGAGCGAGCAATTGGATGAAGCCATGACAACCGCCGCTGTCGAAATCGCCGCCCGAGGCGAGCGGCGACACCGCCTGGCAAAGCACCAGCAGGGCACAGCCGCCGATCAATTGAACGATTAGACAGCGCGGCTTGGCGGCCGCCTTTGGCGCTGGTCGTCGTCGCGCGGCACCGGTAGACTCGGACCCATGACCGGACAGCACATCACATTTTCCGACGATCAGGCCGAGGCTTGGGACAATATCGCCATCGCCCTGCGCCAGTCCGGGGTTGATCTGGACGATCATCTGTTGCAGCCGCCGCTGTCGGAAAGAACCTCGGTCATGGCTGTCGTGGGCAAGGCGGGGTCCGGCAAGACGATGCTGCTGGCGGCCCTTTACCGCGCGCTGGACGAGGCGGGCGTCGATGTGATCTCGGGCGACTGGGAAGGGCGCAAGCGCAAGGACCGACGCACACTGGCCATTCTTGCGCCGACCAACAAGGCCGCCAGCGTCTTGCGCAACCGTGGCGTGCCCGCGACAACCATTCACCGCATCCTCTACACCCCCGTCTATGACCCCGAATACGAAAAGGTGGCCGAGTGGCTGGCGGGGCAGGGTGACCGGCCCGCGATCGAGGCGCTGACCGATATCGCGCTCGACCGGGCCTTTGCCTCTTATCAGGTCAACAAATCCGTTCCCGCCGCCCTTGCCGCCGCCGGGCTGCGCGGGTCGGATTTCATCATCGGCTGGAAGCGGCGCGAAGACCCGCTGGATATCGGTTTCGTCGATGAAAGCTCGATGCTGGATGCCAAACAGTTCGAGGATTTGCAGGAGATCTTCCCCACGCTCCTGCTGTTCGGCGATCCGGCGCAGTTGCCGCCCGTCCAGTCGACGGGGGGCATGGTCTTTGAAAGCTTGCCCGCGCCGCGCGTGATGTCTTTGGAACGGATCCACCGCCAAGAGGCGGATAACCCGATCCTCGATCTTGCCCATGCGCTGGCCGATCCGTCCCTTGATTTCGCGGACTTCGAGCGGATGATCGCGGAGAAGGCCCAAACCGACGACCGCGTCGTCATGGCCCAAAGGGTCGAGGCGGACCTGATGGCGCGCTCGCCCTGTCTGGTCTGGCGCAATGCCACCCGTATCCGCCTGATCCACGCCTTTCGTGCGGCCTTTGGCGCGCCACCCGATGAACTTCTGTCGGGCGAGCCGCTGATCTGCGACGGGATCGAATTGCCGCTCAAGCATCGCAAGAAGCGGCTGGACCTCGAGGCGCGCGGCTTGATCAAGGGTGCGCAGGTGATCTACCTTGGACCGGGGCGCAAGCCCGGCTTTTCGCGCCTGCATGTCATCGGGGCCGAGGACCCGCAGGTCAGCGCCGCCAGCATCGTGAAGATCGAACAGGAAGGCGACGCGGAGCCCTTCATTCCCTTCGCCGCGCGCATGGGTGCGACCTTCCTGCATGGCGCCGCCGTGACGATCCACAAGGCGCAAGGCTCGCAGTGGGATACGGTGCAGGTCTTCGCCCCCGATATCTACGCCGCCAGCCGGATGGGCCGGGTCGAGGCGGGGCAGCCCTTGTGGAAACGTCTGGCCTATGTCGCCATCACGCGGGCGGAAACTCAGCTGCGGTGGGTGGTGCGCAACGCGCTGCACAAGCCGCAATCGGTGCTGCGGGTCGATGATCTGGAGGTTCCCGCCGCACCGTTGAAACTGGAAAGTGAAGAGGCATGAAATCCATCATCATCACAGGCGCCAGCAGTGGCATCGGGCGGGTCACGGCAGAGCACTTTCTGGCACAGGGCTGGCGCGTCGGCCTGATCGCGCGGAGTGCGGCGAAACTGGCCGAGATCGCGCATGACAACGCCGTGCACATGCCCTGCGACGTCACCGACGAAGGCGCGGTCGATGCGGCCTTTGACGGCTTCGGACATCTTGATGTGCTGTTCAACAACGCGGGCATGTTCGGCCCGCAGAAGACCATCGATGAAATCCCGCTCGATGATTGGCGGCAGGTGATTGACGTCAACCTGACCGGCATGTTCCTGTGCGCCCGCGCCGCGTTCCGGCAGATGCGCCACCAGTCGCCGCAGGGTGGGCGGATCATCAACAACGGGTCCATCTCGGCCTGGACCCCGCGGGAAGGCTCGGTCTGCTATACGACGACCAAGCACGGGGTCAGTGGATTGACCAAGACGCTGTCACTGGATGGCCGCGCCTTCGACATCGCCTGCGGCCAGATCGATATCGGCAACGCGCGGACGGATCTTGTGCGCGATCTTGAACGGACCCGCGCCGCGCAGGGGCTGGACCCGCTGCCGACCATGGCGGTCGCGGATGTGGCGGCTTCGGTCTTTCACATGGCAAATCTGCCACCCGAGGCGAACGTGCAATCGATGATGGTGATGGCGACCAAGATGCCGCATATCGGTCGCGGCTAGCGGCGCAGAAGCGAGAAAGCCGCCGATGCCGTCCAGCCCGCGGCAATCGCGATGGCAAGCGACATCAGCCCGTAAAGCACCGCCTGTTCATGCGCGAGATTATAGAGCCAGCGTTCCAGCCCGACCTTGGTGACCGGAATGACCGTGATGTATTCGTCGATCACGGCCCCGTCGCGCGTCAGGAAGATATGCGCCTCATAGTCCCCTTCGGTCAGGTTCGCAGGCAGGGTGATGGCGGCACGGAACAGCGTATCCTGTTCAAGATCGACCTCGCCCTCCAGCATCTGATAGAGGCTCTGGTTCGCGCGGATCCGCATCAGGGCCTCGGTGAATGACAGGCTGTCGTCCACCTCGGCACCGACCGAGCGGATCGCGCGGGGAATGGTGATCCGGTAGCGCAGGTCGTCGGTATCGCGCAGCACCTCCCTGAGCGGTCCCGAGGTTGCGACGGCATAGAACGAGGGGGCGGAATCGACCTCGACCGCGTCGGTGTTGACCCAGATGCCAAGGCGGCGTGCCTTGCGGCGCACGGTCACGGGTTCATCCGGTCCGGCAACGGTCACGATCACGCCGAGCGTGCTGTCATTCGCAATCGGGGCCTCGCGTCGCACGGCGCCGAAGACAAGAATGTCAGAGCCTTCGAAAGTCGCCGTGATCGCCACCTCGTCGCGGCTGAGGCCCAGCACGATCTGCTCGGCCTTGGCGGGCAGGGCCAGCAATAGCAGCAAGAGGGCAAGAAGCCGCCGCATCAGTGTCTGCCCTCGACGCCGAGGGTATAAAGCTCGGACGGCATCACAAGCAGATCGAAGGCCAGCTTGCCGCAGACCGCCAGCACCATGATCGCCAGAAGGATGCGCAACTGTTCGGCCTTCAGTTTCAGCCCGATGCGGGTGCCGATCTGTGCGCCGATCACGCCGCCGACCAGCAGAAGCACCGCCAGCACGATATCCACGGTGTAGTTGGTCGTGGCGTGCAGCATCGTGGTGAAGCCGGTCACGAAGATGATCTGGAACAGCGAGGTGCCGACGACCACCTTCGTCGGCATGCCCAGCAGGTAGATCATCGCCGGCACCATGATGAAGCCGCCTCCGACCCCCATGATCGCGGCAAGGATGCCCACAAGCACACCGACCAGCACCGGCGGAATGACCGAAATATAGAGCCCCGAGACGCGGAACTTCATCTTGAAGGGCAGGTTGTGCACCCAGTTGTGCTTGCGTCGTGTCGGAACCGCGCCGCCCGGCTTGCCCGCCCTGCGGATCGCGCGCAGGCTTTCCAGAAACATCAGGCTGCCGATCATGCCCAGAAAGACGACATAACAAAGCTGCACCAGCAGCTCGACCTGACCGAGCGCCTTGAGGTAGTTGAAGATGAAAATGCCGATGCCCGACCCGATCAGGCCGCCGACCAGCAGGACGGTGCCCATCTTGAGATCGACGGTCTTGCGTTTGAGATGCGCCAGCACCCCCGAAAAGGACGAGGCGACGATCTGGTTGGCTTCCGTTGCGACAGCGACGGCGGGCGGGATGCCGATGAAGAACAAAAGCGGCGTCATCAGAAAGCCGCCACCGACACCGAACATCCCCGACAGCACCCCCACGATCCCGCCCAGCCCCAGTAGAAGGAAGGCATTCACCGATACTTCGGCGATGGGGAGATAGATTTGCATGGGCTATTCCATGGCGCTGGTGCCAGTGGGGGCACAAAACAGATTTCAGGCGCGTAAGTCAAATACCAGAAGGCAGAAAAAGCGCCTTCTGATACATTTCCACACGCAAATTCATGCGTCCGGCAACGGACTATCCAAGCTGGCGCAGATAGCCGCGCAGGACTTTCTCCAGTTTGGCGGCACCTATGGGGGCCATGGCCTTGGTGTGTTCGTGGCTGATCGCCTCGTCGCTCATGCCTGCTGCCATGTTGGTGATGGTCGAAATCGCGGCGGCTTTCAGTCCCAGAAAGCGCGCAAGGATCACCTCGGGCACGGTGGACATGCCCACCGCGTCCGCGCCCAACAGGCGGATTGCGCGGATCTCGGCGGGGGTTTCGAAGGATGGGCCGGAATACCAGGCGTAGATGCCATCGGCCATCTCGACATCGGCGGCATCGGCTGCCGCGTGAAGACCCGCGCGGATCGCCGGATCATAGGCATCCTTCATGGGCACGAAACGCGCATCGGTGGGTTCACCGATCAGCGGATTGAGGCCGGAAAAGTTGATGTGGTCCGACAGGCACATGATCGACCCCGTCGGCATGTCGGGCCGCATCGACCCTGCCGCGTTGGTGGCGATCATCGCCTCGGCCCCCAGCGCGCCGAGTACCTCCAGCGGCAGGCGCATCGCATCGCCGCGCCCGCTTTCGTAGTAATGCGCGCGGCCACCGAAAACGGCGACGCGGACGCCTTCCAGCTCACCGATCACGAGGTTGGGGTTATGCCCCGAGACCCCCGCATGCGGAAATCCCGGAAGATCGCCATAGGGAATGGCGACCCCGTCCACCTCGTTCGCGATATGGCCAAGGCCCGACCCAAGGATCAGCCCCAGCCGCACCGGCGCATCGCCTGCCCGTGCACGGATCAGACCGGCGAGGTCGTCAGCGTTCCTTGACATAGGGTTCCCCCCCTGCACGCGGCGGGATCGCCTTGCCGACGAAACCGGCAAGGATGATCACGGTCAGGATATAGGGCAGCACGTCCAGAAGCTGGCCGTTGACACGGAAACCGGCGATGCCTGCGACAACGTCGGGCCGCAGCGACATGGCTTGCAGGAAGCCGAACAAGAGGCAGGCATAAAGCGCATACCAAGGCCGCCATTTGGCGAAGATCAGCGCGGCGAGGGCGATATAGCCGCGCCCCGCGCTCATGTCCTTGACGAAGCCCGCTTGCAGGGCGGTCGCAAGATAGGCGCCCGCAATGCCGCAAAGCACGCCACAGATGCCCACGGCGGCGAACCGCAGCCAGATGACCGAGACACCGGCGGTATCCACGGCGGCCGGGTTCTCGCCCACGGCGCGCAGGCGCAGGCCAAAGCGTGTGCGGTAAAGCACCCACCACGTCAGCGGCACCATCAGCAGCGCGACATAGACAAGGATCGTGTGCCCCGAGATCAGTTCCGCGTAGATCGGGCCGATGATGGGCACATCACGCATCGCCTCGGCAAAGGGCAGGTCGATGGCATTGAAACGCGCATTGCCCGACAATTGCGGCGTCCGCCCACCCTGCCGGAACCAGCTTTGCGCCACAACGACCGTCAGGCCCGCCGCAAGAAAGTTGATCGCCACGCCCGAGATCAGCTGATTGCCGCGAAAGGTGATCGAGGCCAGACCATGCACCGCTGAAAGAACCAGCGACGCGCTGATCCCCGCCAGCAGACCCAGCCAGACGTTTCCCGACACGGCGGCGATGGCAGCCGACAGGAACGCCGCCGCCAGCATTTTCCCCTCTAGCCCGATATCGAAGATACCGGCACGCTCGGAAAACAGGCCCGCAAGACAGGCCAGCAAGAGCGGTGTCGCCAGACGCAAGGTAGCGTCCAGCATCTGCAAGAGGGTGCCGAAGTCCATTAGGCAGCTTTCTCCATCAGGAAGGGGAAGAGCGCGAAAAAGCGGTCCGCCACTTCGGGGTTGCGGCGCAGGGCGGCTTCGGCCTGAGCTTGTGTGATCTCGACGGCCTGCGTCTTGTCGCGGCGCAGGAAGAACTGCAATCCCAGCATCGCGTCGAACCGGTCATCGGTGATGAATGGATCATGCGGGATGCGCGACATGACGGCTTCGTTCGGTTTGAACACGCTGGCGGGCTTGCGCAGCCCCAGCATCGCGATCAGATGCGGCGGCACGTTCTGCCCGGGCGTGTTGTCGATGACGTGATGGATCCACTGGTGGAATTCATCCATCGAGATCATGCCCAATGCCAGACAACTCAATACAAACCCAAGATCGGCGCCGGTATCGTCCTCGACGCCCACTTTAAACTGTCCTGCCTTCATTTTTTGCTCTCCTCAATGATAGGAAAAGCCGCTCGAGCGGCATGCGCACCATATTGTCCAGTGCGCCCGTGAAGAGGATTACCAATGCCTGTATTACGATAATCAGCTCACGGGGGATCGACGTCCAAAGGGCGAGTTCTGCGCCGCCTTGATAGAGGAAGCCGAAAAGAAGCGCCGCCAGCAAGACCCCGAAAGGATGGCTGCGCCCCATCAGCGCGACGGCGATGCCGATAAAGCCCGCCCCCTCCACTGCGTTCAGGACCAGCCGTTCGGCCTCGCCCTGCACGTTGTTGATGGCCATCATGCCGGCGAGACCGCCAGAGATAAGCATGGAGACCATGATGATCTTGGTCGGGCTGATGCCCGCATATTTCGCGGCCGATTGGGATTCACCAAAGGACCGGATCTCGAACCCCAGCCGCGTCCGCCAGATCAGCGCCCAAAGAAGGACGCAGGCGGCGAGGCCGACGAAGAAGGTGATGTTGGCGGGTGCGCCACGAAAGAACGTGGTGTCGCCGAAATTGAACATCTCCTGAAACGAGGGCAGATGCGTCGCCTCGGGGAAGCGCGCGGTCGCAGGCTCCATCGAGCCGGGGACCTTCAGCGCGCCGATCAGGAAGTAGTTCAGCAAGGCGGCCGCGATGAAGTTGAACATGATCGTGGTGATCACGATATGGCTGCCGCGCTTGGCTTGCAGGAAGGCCGGGATCGCCGCCCATGCCGCGCCGAAAATCGCGGCACCGATCGCTGCCCCGATCAGGGCAAGCGACCAATGCGGCCATGGAATGAACAGGCAGATGACGGCCACGCCCAAACCCCCGACCAGCGCCTGACCCTCGCCCCCGATGTTGAACATGCGGGCATGAAAGGCGATTGCGACCGCAAGGCCGGTGAAGATGAAGTTCGTGGCATAATAGAGCGTGTAACCCCAGCCATAGGTCGACCCCAGCGCACCGCTGACCATCAGCTTCAGCGCGTTCCACGGGTTTTCACCGATGGCGAGGATCACGAGCGCCGAAAGGATCGCTGCCAGCAGGATCGAAATCAGCGGAATGAGAATGACATCGGCCCACCTTGGCATCGCCTACACCTCTTTGCCGGGGTTGGTGCCGGCATGCGCAAGCTGCGCCTCGACCGCCTCGTGCAGGGGGCCGCGCGGCTTTGTCGTCATGCCTGCCATCAACAAGCCGAGTTCTTTTTCATCTGTCTGCTCAGGCATGCGTTCGCCCATTATTTTGCCGTCGAACATAACCGCGATCCTGTCGGAGAGGGACAGAATTTCCTCGAGCTCTACGGAAACAAGCAAGATTGCCTTTCCCTGATCCCGAAGTGCAACAATTTGCTGGTGGATGAACTCGATGGCCCCGATGTCCACGCCGCGTGTCGGTTGGCCCACAAGCAGCAGATCGGGGTTGCGTTCGATCTCGCGGGCAAGAACGATCTTCTGCTGGTTGCCGCCGGAAAAGTGCTTGGCCGCCAGTTGCGTATCGGGTGGCCGCACGTCGAAACGGGCCATCTTGCCTTCGGTGTCCTGGCGGATCGCCGCATTGTCCATCAGCAGTCTGGACTTCTGGTAGCGGGCGTCGTGGTGATAGCCGAAGGCGGTGTTTTCCCAGGCTTGGAAGTTCATGATCAGGCCTTCGCGCTGCCGGTCTTCGGGGACGTGGCTGATCCCTTTGGCGCGGCGGCTTTGCCCGTCGGAATGGGCGCCGGTCAGGTCGATTTCCTCGCCGTTGATCCTGACCGACCCGGTGGCTTTCTCGTAGCCGCCCAAGACTTCGAGCAATTCCGACTGCCCGTTGCCCGCAACCCCTGCGATCCCGAGGATTTCGCCTGCGTGGATGTCGAAACTGACGTCTTTGATACGGTGCACGCCCTGGCTGTCGGTGACGTTGAGATTGCGCACCTCAAGGATTTTCCGCCCCACCTGCGCAGGCGTCTTGTCGACCCGCAGCAAGACCTTGCGGCCCACCATCAGTTCGGCCAGTTCCGGCGGGCTGGTTTCGGCGGTCTTGACGGTCGCGGTCATCTCGCCGCGGCGCATGACGCTGACGGTGTCGGTGATCTCCATGATCTCGCGCAGCTTGTGGGTGATCAGGATGATCGTTTTGCCTTCGCGGCGCAGGTTTTCGAGGATACGGAAGAGGTGGTCGGCCTCGGCGGGTGTCAGCACGCCGGTGGGTTCGTCGAGGATCAGGATATCGGCCTTGCGATACAGCGCCTTGAGGATCTCGACCCGCTGCTGCATGCCGACGCCGACATCTTCGATCAGGGCGTCGGGATCGACGTTCAATTCGTATTCTTCGGCAAGGCTCTTCAACTCGCGCCGCGCACGCGCCAGCGAGGGGCGCAGAAGCCCGCTGTCTTCCGCCCCGAGAACCACGTTTTCGAGGATCGTGAAATTCTCGACCAGTTTGAAGTGCTGGAACACCATGCCGATCCCGGCGGCAATCGCCGCCTGACTGTCGGGGATCTGGGTCTTCTTGCCACCGATGAAGATCTCGCCCTTGTCGGCCTTGTAGAAGCCGTAGAGGATCGACATCAGCGTCGATTTGCCGGCACCATTCTCGCCGATGATCCCGTGGATCGTGCCCGGCATCACGCGGATCGAGATATCCTTGTTTGCCTGCACGGGGCCGAAGGCCTTGGAAATGCCCTTCAGTTCGATGGCGGGGGCGATCTCGGTCATGGGTGCACCTGTGGTTGTGACAAAAAGGGCCGCGCGGATTGCTCTCGCGCGGCCCTGTCGTCTTGTGGCCGTTCGGACCTGCTTAGAAGCTGATCGCGGGGCAGGTTTCGTCGCTCATGTAGTCATGCACGACCAGCTCGCCTGCGGTGATCGCTGCGGCTGCGGCATCAACGGCGGCCTGCATGTCGGCGGAAATCAGCTCTGCGTTGAATTCGTCCAGCGCATAGCCGACGCCTTCATTGCCGATTGCCATCACGTTGAAGCCGGTTTCAAGGTCGGCGCCCATCATCATGGCTTCGTAGACGGCGTTATCCACGCGCTTCATCATCGAGGTCAGAACCTGACCGGGGTGCAGGTAGTTCTGGTTGCTGTCCACACCGATCGACAGGATGCCCTGGTCGGCGGCGGTCTGCAGAACGCCGACGCCGGTGCCGCCAGCGGCCGCGAAGACAACGTCAGACCCTTGGCTGATCTGGGCCTGCGTCAGTTCCGAGCCCTTCACCGGATCGTTCCATGCGGCAGGAGTGGTGCCGGTCATGTTCGCGATCACGGTCGCGTCGGGGTTCACGGCCAGAACGCCCTGTGCATAGCCGCAGCCGAAGCGGCGGATCAGCGGAATGTCCATACCGCCCACGAAGGACACGGTGTCGGACTCGGACGCCATCGCGGCCAGCATGCCGACGAGGTAAGAGCCTTCATGCTCGTTGAAGACAACGGAACGGACGTTCGGCGCATCGACGACCATGTCGATGATCGCGAATTTGGTGTCGGGGTAGTCGGCAGCGACTTCCGCCAGCGGGGTCGCCCAAGAGAAACCGGCCATGACGATGGGGTTGTTGCCCGCTTCGGCGAAGCGGCGGATCGCCTGCTCGCGCTGGGCGTCGGACTGGATTTCCACCTCGGCGTAGGAACCGCCGGTTTCGGTCGCCCAACGCTCGGCCCCGTTGTAGGCGCTTTCGTTGAAGGATTTGTCAAACTTGCCGCCAAGATCGAAGAGGATGGCGGGGTCTGCCGCCGCAGCGCCAGCGGTCAGCGCCAGCGCAGCAGAGGCGCCAAGGAATTTCTGCATAAGTGTCATTGGTAATCTCCCAGGTCGTTACGCGAGGTTATGCCGGGTTTTGCGCCCGCCTCGATTAAAGCCCAGACCCCTGTGAGTCCGGTCATCGGTAGATAAGGCCTTGCCTCGCAGGGAAGATCAACAGCTTTTTGGGAAAATACGGGTGCAAAAGCCCATTGCGCAGGCATCTGGCGCGGTTTGACGCAGGGTCACCCTGGGGGCAGTTCCTTGCGCAGCACAAGGGCTGCCACGGGTGCCCCATTTTTGGGCGTGTAATAGCCCTTGCGCCGCCCGACAGGGCCATATCCCATCCCTGCATAGAGCGCCCGCGCGGCGGCATTGTCTTCGGCGACTTCGAGGAAAACAAAGGCGGCACCGCGTGCCGTCGCTTCGGTCTCGGCCTCGGTCAGGGCCTTGCGGGCAAGGCCCCTGCGCCTGTGGCCGGGCGCGGTCGCAAGGGTCAGAAGTTCGGCTTCGTCCAGGGTGACGCGCATCAGCGCAAAGCTGGCGGGATCGCCGGTGACAAGGCAATTGGGATCGGACAGAAGCCCTGCGAATTCACCGGCATCCCAGCCGCGCGTTTCTGCAAAGGCGGCGGCATGGGTTGCGGCCATCGCTGCGGGCGTCACGGCAGGATCACCGGCGCGGGATCACGCGGCGGGGCGGCATCGGCGCTGCGGACATAAAGCGGGCTGGGGCGAGGATTGGGCCGGTCCAGACGTGCCGCAGCGATGCGCGCGATGGCGGCGACCAGCTCGGCGGCGGTTCTCTGGGCTGCGTCCGTCGCCTTGCCCTGAGAGGGTTCGCCTGTCGTGCCGTCCGAACCGAAGTCCTGAAAATAGGCCTGCCCACGCGGCGCAGGGATTTCAGCGGTGAAGGGCCGCGCCTGATCCCATGCGCGCGCCGCGAAACCGTCCACCCCGATCGCCGGTTTGCCAAGCCCAAGCGCCAGCCCGCGCGCTGCGGACACCGCAATGCGGATACCTGTAAAGTTCCCCGGCCCGACGCCGACCGCAACGGCATCGAGATCGCGCCATGCAAGCCCCTCTGCCGTCAAGACCGCTTCCAACATCGGCATCAGATGCTCGGCCTGGCCTTTGGCCATGTCGTCAACGCGGGTGACAATCCGGTCGCCGCACAGCAAAGCGGCGGCGCAATGCGCCGCCGATGTGTCGAATGCCAGAACGAGGGGCTTGGGCAGAGTCATACCTGCGCGGCTGCCTAAGCCGCGACCGGCCGCACCTCGACCACCTCGGGGATGTAGTGGCGCAGCAGGTTCTCGATCCCCATTTTCAGCGTGAGGGTAGAAGAGGGGCAACCGGCACAGGCACCCTGCATGTGCAGGTAGACCACGCCACGGTCGAACCCGTGGAAGGTGATGTCGCCCCCATCCTGCGCCACGGCAGGGCGCACGCGGGTGTCGAGCAGTTCCTTGATCTGGTTCACGATCTCGGAATCCTCGCCCTCGTGGTCGGCGTGGCCGCTGGCGGGCTTGTGATCGGCGCCCATGACCGGCTGGCCGGACTGGTAATGTTCCATGATCGCGCCAAGGATGCCGGGCTTGATGTGATCCCATTGCACATCATCGGCCTTGGTCACCGTGACAAAGTCGATCCCGAAGAACACACCCGTAACGCCGCCGGTCGCAAAGATGCGCTGGGCAAGCGGGGATGCGGCGGCGGCTTCCGCGCTGGGAAAGTCGGCCGTTCCGACCTCTAGCACGTTCTGGCCGGGCAGGAACTTGAGCGTGGCCGGATTCGGGGTCGATTCTGTCTGGATGAACATGCGGCAAACCTTTTTTGTCAGGATTTAGATATGCGGTTTCCAGACCCGGATGTCAAGACTTTGGAACCGTTCTAAACTGGATCAGGTGATCGCTTCCAGCCGTTCTTTCGACAGATCGCCGGGCACGATCGTCATCGGCACGGGCAGGCTGCCTGCGTGCCGCGTCATATGCGTGACCAGCGGTCCGGGGCCCTTGTTGTCGGTGCCCGCACCGAGGACCAGCACCCCGATTTCGGGGTCTTCACTGATCAGGGCG
The DNA here is from genome assembly GCF_036770585.1 of Yoonia sp. Lineage (GTDB taxonomy): Bacteria > Pseudomonadota > Alphaproteobacteria > Rhodobacterales > Rhodobacteraceae > Yoonia. Next base: position 34,728 of record NZ_DAIPIW010000018.1, read on the forward strand.
AGGATTTCGTTCACCGGCTCACCCTCGCGGATGATCAACTCGGGGTGGACGTTCTGTTTGTCGCGCATCCACTTGGCGAAGACCTCGTAATGCACCTCGATCCGCTCGCGCGCTTCGGCGCGCATGATCTCGCCCACACCGATCCAGTGGTTGAACTCATCCGGCGGAATGACCGAGAGGATCGCAACACCGCCGCCGGTATGGGCCGCGCGCATCGCGGCAAAGCGCATCGCGTTCAGACATTCGCGGCTGTCATCCAGAACAACCAGAAACTTGCGCATGATGTGTCTCCCAACCCTTTGCCAAGTGTGACGGATCGCGTGGTCACTGGCAACGGCGCAATTAACCCGCGCTGCTTGCCCAATCCCAATAAAGCTGCCGCACCTTTCGCGTCACCGGGCCGACCTGATACTGCCGGTCCTCGAAGGCGGTGACGGGCGTCACTTTCGACATATTGCCTGACAGGAACACCTCGTCCGCGCCCTCGAAGTCCGCGAAGGTCAGCACGGTTTCATGCACCGCGACACCATCGGCGCGCAGGTTCCTGATATGCCGCGCGCGGGTGATGCCGGACAGGAAGGTGCCGTTGGCGATCGGGGTGAAGACGGCGCCATCCTTGACCATGAAGACGTTGGCCGTGGCACTTTCGGCGACATTGCCCATGGCATCGGCGACAAGTGCGTTGCCGAACCCGCGAGACCGCACCTCGGCCAGCATGCGCGCGTTGTTGGGATAAAGGCATCCGGCCTTGGCGTTCACGACAGCGCTTTCCAGAACCGGACGGCGGAATTGCGTGCGGCCGAGGGTCACCGTTGCGGTCTCGGGGGCGAAGGGGATTTCCTCAAGGCAGATGGCAAAGCCGGTCGTGCCCTTGTTGGGCACAATGGCGGTGACATCCCCGTCGATCCCCCAATACATCGGGCGGATATAGACGGCGGCCCCTTTGGGATACTTTTTCAGCCCCTCCCATATGATCGCCACCATGTCTTCGGTGCTGACGGTCGGTGTGATCATCAGCGCCTCGGCCGAGCGGTTCACCCGCGCGCAATGCAGGTCAAGGTCAGGGGCCAGCCCGTTCACGTAGCGCGCACCGTCAAAGACGGTCGACCCCAGCCACGACCCGTGGTCGGCGGCCCGCATGATGGGCACGTCGCCTTCGTGCCATGCGCCTTCGAAATAGGTCCAGATGTTCTTGCCGGTCGCCATGATCGCCTCCCTGTTCGGATGGACCGTAGGGCGGGTCTTGCGCAAGGTAAAGAGAAGGGCGGCGTCCGGTGCGGGGGACACCGGACGCCGGGGATCGCATGGTGTTACGAGGGACGAGCGCAACCACCAGGACACGAAGGCAGAGCGAATCCATACCTCAGCCCGACAATGCCCGCCGCGCGATTCAGTTTTATGACGCAGGTTCGGCCAGGGCGATAAGCGCGCCCACATCCAGCCGCGCGTTCATCATCGCAAGGGTGCCGTCCGCGTTGCGCGGCCAGACATCACGCGGCTTGTCGACGTAAAGCTCGACGCCGTTCTGGTCGGGGTCGCGCAGATAGACCGCCTCGCTGACGCCATGGTCGGCGGCACCATCCAGCGGGATACCGGCATCGACGACGCGCTTGATGACCTGTCCCAGCGCCTTGCGGTCGGGGTAGAGAAACGCGGAATGGTAAAGCCCCGTGTGGCCAGCGGGCGGGGGTGTGGCACCAAGGCTTTCCCATGTGTTCAGCCCGATGTGGTGGTGATAGCCGCCCGCGCCCAGAAAGGCGGCGCCGGTGCCATAGCGCTGCATCAGGTCGAACCCGAGCACATCGCGGTAAAAGGCAATCGACCGTTCCAGATCGGAGACGCGCAGATGGACATGGCCGACGGAGGCAGATGGTGTGGTGGTCATGTGACCCTCCTGTGAAATCTCACGGTCAGAGTATGCCGCTACAGAGATTCACAAAAGAGGCCGGATCGCACCAACTTTGTGCGCAATTGCGCGGCCCTAGCTGCGCAACATCCCCACGATGTCATAGGTCTTGCGCAGGATCGGCTCTGCAATCTCGCGCGCCTTCGCGGACCCTTCGCCAAGGATACGGTCGATCTCGGCGGGATCGGCCATCAGGCGGGCCATCTCATTGGCGATGGGGCTCAGCTTTTCGACCGCAAGATCGGCCAGCGCGGGTTTGAACCTGCCCCAGCCTGCACCGGCGTATTCGGCGATCACCGCTTCTGCGGTCTGGTCGTTCAGCGCGGCGTAGATTTCGACGAGGTTCTTCGCCTCGGGCCGATCTGCCAGCCCATCGACGGTTTCGGGCAGCGGTGCGGGATCGGTCTTTGCCTTCTTGAACTTCCGCGCGATCGTATCGGCATCATCGGTCATATTGATGCGTTCCATGTCGCTGTCGCCGGACTTGGACATCTTCTTGGTTCCGTCGCGCAGGTTCATGATGCGCATGGCGGGGCCTTCGATAACCGGCGTGGTCAGCGGGAAGAAATCGACGCCGAAGTCATGGTTGAACTTGGCCGCAATGTCGCGGGTCAACTCGACGTGCTGTTTCTGGTCGTCGCCCACGGGCACGTGGGTGGCATGATAAAGCAGGATATCGGCGGCCATCAGCGACGGATAGGCATAAAGGCCCAGTGAGACCTTTTCGGCATTGCTGCCCGCTTTGTCCTTGAACTGGGTCATCCGGTTCATCCAGCCGACGCGGGCGACGCAGTTGAAGATCCAGCCCAATTCCGCATGGGCCGAGACCT
>NZ_DAIPIW010000019.1:0-26599 GCF_036770585.1 Yoonia sp.
GACGCGGGCATGATCGACGAGGACGGATACCTCTACATCATGGCGCGCACCGATGACGTGATCAACGTGGCGGGCCACCGGCTGTCCACGGGTGCCATGGAAGAGGTCATCGCGGGTCACCCTGACGTTGCCGAATGTGCCGTGATCGGGATATCGGACGCGTTGAAAGGGCAAGTGCCCATGGGCTTTGCCTGCCTCAACAAGGGCTGCGACCGCGACCACGCCGAGATCGGCAAAGAGATCGTCGCGCGTGTCCGCGATACCATCGGGCCCGTGGCGGCCTTCAAGCTGGTCGCCGTGGTGGACCGGCTGCCCAAGACGCGGTCAGGGAAAATCCTGCGCGCGACGATGGTGAAGATCGCCGATGGGGCGGATTTCAAGTTGCCCGCGACGATTGACGATCCGGCGATACTGGACGAAATCAGGGAGGCGCTGATGCCGCTGGGCTATGCCCAAGGCGCAATGCGCGAAGCCTAAGGACGACCAGCGTCAGGCCATCGCAGCACCGGTGCCCCGTCAGGCGAACTGCTCTCTGATCAGCCGCTCTTCCAGCCCATGGCCGGGATCGAACAGGATCCGGTGCCGGATGCTCGGCTCTGATCTGATCTCGACGCTGACCACATCGCGCACGCTTTTTCCATCGGCATCCGCCATCACGGGCCGCTTCGCCGGATTGATCACATCGAACCGGACAACGGCACTTTTGGGCAACAGCGCCCCGCGCCAGCGGCGGGGGCGGAAGGCGGCCATGGCGGTCAGCGCCAGCACGTCGGACCCGATCGGCAGGATCGGCCCGTGGGCGGAATAGTTGTAGGCCGTCGAGCCCGCAGGTGTCGCCACCAGCGCGCCGTCGCAGACAAGTTCCTGCATCCGCAGCTTGCCGTCCACGGTGATCTTCAACTTCGCCGCCTGCGGGCCTGCGCGCAGCAGGCTGACCTCGTTGATCGCCAGTGCCTCGTGCATCGCGCCATCCGCCGTCAGCGCCGTCATGCGCAGCGGGTTGATCACCTCTGCTTCGGCCTCGCTCAGGCGCTCTTGCAGGTCATCGGCATGAAATTCGTTCATCAGGAACCCGACCGTGCCACGGTTCATCCCGTAGACCGGCACGTCCAGTTCCTGCGTGCCATGCAGGGTCTGCAACATGAAACCGTCACCGCCCAGCGCCACGATGACCTCTGCATCGGCGGGTGGCACATCGCCATACCTTTCGGCCAGTTGCAAGCGTGCCTCTTGCGCGATCGGCACGGGGCTGGCGACAAAGGCGATCCTTGACCTGCGCATGGCGATTTTCCTTGTTGTTCCCATACGTTGTGCGGTGATCGGACGCGAAACGCAAGGCAAGCATCGGAAACGCGCATGACGCCCTCATGAAGATCATGGTCGTTTTGATACTTTAGCCGCGCCCCTTTCCGCGCTATGAGAGCGCCAATTCCAACACCGCACCCGCAAAAAGGACTGCACCCATGAATGCCAACGTCCGCGACTCCGGCTTCTTTACCGAAAAACTCAGCACCCGCGACCCCGCGCTTCACGCAGCCATGCAGGCCGAGCTGAAACGCCAGCGCAAAGAGATCGAGCTGATCGCCTCGGAAAACATCGTCTCTGCCGCCGTGATGGAGGCCCAGGGCGGTGTGATGACGAACAAATACGCCGAAGGCTATCCGGGTCGCCGCTACTACGGCGGGTGCGAGCATGTGGACGTGGCCGAAAACCTCGCCATCGCGCGCGCGTGCGAGCTGTTCAACTGCGGCTTTGCCAACGTGCAGCCGAATTCTGGCTCACAGGCCAACCAGGGTGTGTTTCAGGCGCTTCTGCAACCCGGCGACACGATCCTGGGGATGTCGCTGGACGCCGGTGGCCACCTGACGCATGGGGCCAAGCCGAACCAGTCGGGCAAATGGTTCAACGCCATCCAATACGGCGTGCGCCAGCAGGACAGCCTGCTTGACTATGACGCGGTGCAGCGCCTTGCGACCGAACACCAGCCCAAGATGATCATCGCCGGTGGTTCGGCCATTCCGCGCATCATCGACTTTGCCAAAATGCGCGAGATCGCCGATAGCGTCGGTGCCTACCTGCTGGTCGATATGGCGCATTTCGCAGGGCTGGTCGCGGCGGGTCTCTACCCCTCGCCCTTCCCGCATGCGCATGTGGCGACCACGACGACGCACAAGACCCTGCGCGGTCCGCGCGGCGGCATGATCCTGACCGATGACGAGGATCTGGCGAAGAAGTTCAACTCGGCCATCTTCCCCGGAATCCAGGGCGGCCCGCTGATGCATGTGATCGCAGGCAAGGCCGTCGCCTTCGGCGAGGCGCTGCGCCCCGAGTTCAAGACCTATCAGGAACAGGTCATCAAGAACGCGCAGGCGCTTGCCGACCAGTTGATGAAGGGCGGGCTGGATATCGTCACCGGCGGCACCGACACGCATGTGATGCTGGTCGATCTGCGCCCGAAAGGCGTGAAAGGCAACGCCACGGAAAAGGCCCTCGGCCGCGCCCATATCACCTGCAACAAGAACGGCATCCCCTTCGATCCCGAAAAGCCGATGGTGACCTCGGGGGTCCGTCTCGGCTCGCCAGCGGGCACGACGCGCGGCTTCGGCGAGGCCGAGTTCCGCCAGATCGCCGATTGGATCGTCGAGGTTGTGGACGGGCTGGCCGCAAACGGTGAAGACGGCAACGGCGCGGTCGAGGACAAGGTCCGTGCCGAGGTCGAGGCGCTCTGCGATCTCTTTCCGATCTATCCCAACCTCTAGGCCATCGCGGTCACACGAAACCGCGCCACCACAGAACGAGGATCGTCAGGGCCGCCGTCACCAGCAGGCCGAAGGCAATTGAGGCCACCATGTTCAGCGCAGCGGCCCGCCGCTGTGCTGCAAGGTCGATCGTCGCCAGATAGGCCAGCACGTTGCGATGGGCCGCGCGGACCTTCGCCTCGTCGATCATCCGGTGCAGTTTGGGGTTGTCGGCAAGGGCCGCAATCTGCGCCAGATAGATCGCCTCGGTGCGGATGTGACGCGGCAGAAGCCGCCGGCCACGGCGCAATTGCGCAGCCAGCGTCCACCCGCGAAGGCCCAGCTTTTCGCGCAGGCCCGCGCGCACCTCGGCAACCATCTGTTCGATCGTCTGGCTCATGCGGTGTCGGGTAGATCGGGGCGGGGGATTGCTCAATCCCTCTGGCGCCTGCGGGCGTGGAAGGTTAGCAACAGAGGCATGTTGAACACAGTCAGATATGACGGACCCCAAGGCACGCCGCTGTTGATCGCGCATGGGCTATTCGGGTCGGCGCGCAACTGGGGTGTGCTGGCGAAACGGTTCGCCGAGGACCGGCCCGTGGTCGTGGTGGACATGCGCAACCATGCGGCAAGTCCTTGGTATGACACGCATTCTTACGAAGATATGGCCGCTGATCTGGCAGAGGTCATGGACCGCCCGATGGATGTGCTGGGGCACTCGATGGGGGGCAAGGCTGCGATGGTGCTGGCCTTGCAACATCCTGATACGGTGCGCAAATTGATCGTCGCGGATATCGCCCCCGTCACCTACACCCACAGCCAGAACGGGCCGATTGCGGCGATGCGGAAGGTGGATCTGGGCGCTGTTGCCAGCCGCGCCGAGGCCAAGGCGCAGCTTGCGGGGCTGGAACCGGGGGTGGATGACTTTCTGCTGCAAAGCCTTGATATGAAGGAGAAACGCTGGCGGCTCAATCTGGATGTGCTGGAGGCCGAGATGGACAGGATCATCGGGTTCCCCACGATTTCGGGCCAGTTCCAAGGCGAGGTCCTGTTTCTTTCAGGCGGGACTTCGCCCTATGTCCAGCCTGACGCGCGGCCCGTCATCAAGGCACTTTTTCCTGCCGCCAAATTCGCCAAGATCCCCGGTGCGGGCCACTGGCTGCACGCGGAAAAACCGCGCGACTTCGCCGCCGCTGTGACCGCATTTTTGGGTGCGGCTTAGGCTCGGCATTACGTCGGCAAAACGTCGGGCATGGCGGGACGTTGCGCCCCATGACTTGCCGCCCGCGCGCGGCGGCGCTAGGTTGGCCGTCAAGATGATCGCAGAGAGGTATGCCATGATCCGTTTCGCTCTTGTTGTTGCCGTCCTCGGCCTTGCGGCCTGCGAGACCGTGCAGGGCGTCGGGCGGGATATCACGGCCGCCGGCCAGACGCTTGAGCGGACATTCTGAGGGGCGCGGGATGAGGTTTGCGATGATCCGGATAGCGCTTGTTCTGGCCGTGTTGGGGCTGAGCGCCTGCGAGACGGTGGCCGGCATGGGACGCGACATCACCCGCACGGCACAGGCGGTCGATCGGGCGATCTAGGCACCCGTTGGTCGGGGTTCACGCCGACACGATTTGAGCCAATACCGAGACGCGCATTGTCGGGGTGAACCCCGACCTACTTGCCGATTTCATCTGAACGAAAGCCGCGCCCGAACCGAGGGGGTGGTTCGGGCGCGGCCAATCCCAAGGGATTTGGCAACTGGGTCTTTTGGATTGCTTTCATCTCGTGCGTAGGGTGGGTGAAACCCACCCTACGAATTGTTAACCATCCTTTGCGATTGTTCGGCATGTCGCGCTATCGTCGCCTATATGTTCCGGGTGGAACCTATTTCTTTACCGTAAACCTTGCCGACCGATCAGCGACGGCCTTGGTCGATGAGATTGATCTTTTGCGGTCAGTCTATGCATCGGTAACGCGCGAGCATCCGGTGCGGTGCGACGCGATGGTGGTCTTGCCCGATCACATCCACGCGGTCTGGACATTGCCGCCAGGAGACGCGGATTTTTCAATCCGGTGGAAAAAGATCAAAGCGCGGTTTTCACAGCATTGCATGGCGCGTGGACGACCGTCGCCGAGCAAAGTGGCACGAGGTGAGAAAGGTATTTGGCAGCGGCGGTTTTGGGAACACGCAATCCGCGACGAGGCCGATTATCAGCACCATCTGGAGTATTGTTGGTGGAACCCAGTGAAACATGGGTTGGTCAAAGCCCCGGATGAGTGGCCGTATTCGAGTTTCCGTAGGGTGGGTGAAACCCACGCGTGACAGGACGAATCCGCTGCATGGCGGACGGTGGCTTGGAAGTCGCGTGGGTTTCACCCACCCTACGCTGTTTGCTGTTCAACTTTCTCGTGCGCGTGGGCTGCACCGAAGTCAAAGTAGTCGTAGGTCGGCGTTGTGTTCCACCTGCTCCCCGCAGGCTCTCAAACGAACCAGCCTCAACTATCCATCTTCAGCGCCGAGATAAACGCCTCCTGCGGGATATCCACCTTCCCGAACTGGCGCATCTTTTTCTTCCCCGCCTTCTGCTTGTCCAAGAGCTTGCGTTTCCGTGTCGCATCCCCGCCGTAGCATTTGGCGGTGACGTCCTTGCGCAGGGCGCTCAGCGTCTCGCGGGCGATGACCTTGCCGCCGATGGCCGCCTGGATCGGGATCTTGAACATGTGGCGGGGGATCAGGTCTTTGAGCTTTTCCACCATCGCGCGGCCGCGCATCTCGGCCCGGTCGCGGTGGACCATCATCGACAGCGCGTCCACGGGTTCGTCATTCACCAGCACCGACATTTTCACAAGGTTGTCCTGCTGGTAGCCCGTCAGCTGGTAGTCGAAAGAGGCATAGCCCTTGGTCACCGATTTCAGGCGGTCGTAGAAGTCGAAGACCACCTCGTTCAGGGGCAGGTCATAGACCACCATCGCGCGGGACCCCGCATAGGTCAGGTCAAGCTGCACGCCGCGCCGGTCCTGACACAGCTTCAGCACATCGCCCAGATAGTCGTCGGGAACAAGGATCGTGGCCTTGATGCGCGGTTCTTCCAGGTGGTCGATATGCGTCAGATCGGGCATGTCGGCGGGGTTGTGCAGGTCGATCATCGTGCCGTCGCGCATGTAGACGTGGTAGACGACCGAGGGCGCGGTGGTGATCAGGTCGATATCATATTCCCGCTCGATCCGGTCGCGGATGACCTCGAGGTGCAACAGCCCGAGGAACCCGCAGCGAAAGCCAAAGCCGAGGGCGGCGGATGTTTCCATCTCGTGGCTGAAACTGGCATCATTCAGCGCCAGCTTGTCGATGGCGTCGCGCAGGTCTTCGAATTCCGAACTATCCACGGGGAACAGGCCGCAGAAGACCACGGGCTGGGCGGGCTTGAAGCCGGGCAGCGGGGTCTCGATCCCTTTCTTTTCGGACGTGATCGTGTCACCCACCCGCGTGTCGCGGACCTGCTTGATCGAGGCGGTGATAAAGCCGATCTCGCCGGGGCCAAGCTCGGCCACGTCCTGCATCTTGGGGCGGAAGACGCCGATCTTGTCGATCTGGTGGACGGTGCCGTTCGACATGAACTTGACGCGGTCGTTCTTTTTCATCGTGCCGTCGATGATCCGCACCAGCACGACAACCCCGAGGTAGCTGTCATACCAGCTATCGACCAGTATCGCTTTCAGGGGCGCGTTCCGCTCGCCCGTCGGCGCGGGCAGGCGGTGCACGATCGCCTCCAGCGTTTCCTTGATGCCGATGCCGCTTTTGGCCGAAACGCGCAGGGCGTTCGAGGCGTCGATCCCGATCACATCCTCGATCTGTTCGGCGACGCGGTCACATTCCGAGGCAGGCAGGTCGATCTTGTTGAGGACGGGGACGATCTCGTGGTCGGCATCAATCGCCTGATAGACATTGGCAAGCGTCTGCGCCTCGACCCCTTGGGTGCTGTCGACGACCAGAAGCGAGCCTTCGACCGCCCGCATCGACCGCGAGACTTCATAGGCAAAGTCGACGTGGCCGGGCGTGTCGATCAGGTTGAGCACATATGTCTCGCCGTTCTCGGCGATATAGTCGATCCGGACGGTATTCGCCTTGATGGTGATCCCGCGCTCGCGCTCGATATCCATCGCGTCGAGAAGCTGTTCCTTCATCTCGCGCGCGGTGACGGTATTGGTGGACTGGATCAGCCGGTCGGCCAGGGTGGATTTCCCATGGTCGATATGCGCCACGATCGAGAAGTTACGGATATGCGAAAGCTCTGTCATGGCTGGGATATGGTGGGGATTTGGGGGACGGTCAAGCGGGATCGCGATGGTGCAATTCGCGCCTTCCTGCCAGACCCGGGCCTGCGCTGCGGCCTGCGGGGCCGGACGGGCTTGGCGGATCACCGTCCCGATCACGCGATCGCCGATTGCATCGCAACCGGACCTCTGCATAATCGCGCACGGGGCTTGAATCGAGGGGACCATCCGCGACCGAACGCGGGGGCCGGGCAGAGGAAGATGGCATGCGGTATTTCTTGATGGCAGGGGCCTTGGCATCCACGGTGGCCTGTGGCGGCGGGCGCGTGGTAAGTGGCGATATCTCGCAGGCCTGTCTTGCCGCCAACCGAAGCGCGGCCTCGCCTGCGCTTTGCTCTTGCGTGCAGCAGGTGGCGAACCAGTCGCTTTCGGGCGGTGATCAGGCCCGCGCGGCCAGCTTCTTTGCCAACCCGCAACTGGCGCAGGACACCCGCCAGTCCGACCGCCCCGCAGACGAAAGGTTCTGGACCCGTTACCGGGCCTTTGCCGATCTGGCCGAACAGATTTGCGTGCCTGTCGCCTGAGCCTCGCCTGAAACAGCGCAAGGATCGCGCGCCAGTGCCACCCCGTCAGGGCTGGACCTTTCCCGCGCCCCGCTTATGAAGGGTCCATGACCACTGTCACCGACATCGCGGCCATGGCCGAGGCCATCCGGACCGGCGAACGCCGCGCGCTGGCCCGTGCGATCACGCTGGTCGAAAGCGGGCGGGCGGATCACCGGGCGCAGGCGCTGGCGCTGCTCGATGCGCTGGGGTCCGGCCAACAGGCCCTGCGGATCGGTCTTTCGGGCACGCCGGGTGTGGGCAAGTCCACCTTCATCGAAAGCTTCGGCCTGATGCTGACAGGCATGGGCAAGCGCGTCGCGGTTCTGGCGGTCGATCCGTCCTCGGCGCGGTCGGGTGGGTCGATCCTCGGCGACAAGACGCGGATGGACCGGCTGGCACGCGACCCACATGCCTTCATTCGCCCCTCGCCCAGCCAGACCCAATTGGGCGGTGTCGCCCGCCGCACCCGCGAGGCGGTCACCCTATGCGAGGCGGCGGGGTTCGACGTGGTGCTGATCGAAACCGTCGGCGTCGGCCAGTCCGAGACCGTGGTGGCGCAGATGGCGGACCTGTTCGTGCTGTTGCTGGCCCCTGCGGGCGGGGACGAGTTGCAGGGCGTCAAGCGCGGCATCATGGAGATGGCCGATCTCATTCTGGTCAACAAGGCCGACGGTGACCTCAAGGCCCAGGCGATGCGCACCTGTGCCGACTACGCCGGGGCGCTGCGCCTGCTCCGCAAACGCCCGCAAGACCCTGAGGGCTTCCCCAAGGCGCTGACCATCTCGGCGCTGGAAACGGACGGGCTGGACAAGGCCTGGGACGAAATGCTGGCCCTGACCGCCTGGCGCCGCGACAGCGGTGTCTGGGAGGCAACCCGAAAGGCGCAGGCGGGCTACTGGTTCGAAGAAGAGGTGCGCAGGGGCATCCTGGACCTCGTGCTTGCCGACCCGCAGGTCGCCGCCGCCCTTGCCAAGGCCAAAGAGGCCGCAACCACGGGACACCGCCCCGCCGCCCTCGCCGCAGCCGAGGTCATCGCGGTGTTCGGATCACGCCGACTGCCCAACAAATAAGCAGGCTTCGCCACGCTGCGGCGTGACAGGCGGATTGACTTGTCGTGCGTGAACGATATGACGTAGTGGGGTAAATGTGGGGCGCAGGTAACAAGTAGAAACGGAGACCGGAATGGCATTCTCGGACGTCATCGACGACTATACCACAGGTGCAACAGGCACATTGAACGCGCCTCCGGGTTCTGCAGGCGCTGGTGAGACGGTGGGGTACACCGTGACCAGCGGTGTCAACACGGTGACCCTCGGCAACACGGACCAGGGCGCCGAAATCCTCAGAGACGCCAGCACCAAGCTTGTCATCGATTTCGATATTCCCGTGACAGGTCTCTCACTGACCTTCGACCGCAGTAACAGCCCGGAAGTCTATTTCGTCGAGATCGACGGGGTGCGGGTGGACATCAATACGCTGATCGCCAACAATCAGGCGACCTTCACGACATCATTGGCCGGTGGCGGCGCAGGCACGCATATCGTGACAGCCGATGGCGGCGTGTCCAGCACCGGCAGTTTCGACAATAACAGCCTCGGGTTTTTGACCCTGCTTGTTCCGGTCAATTCCATCGGAGTGGTGGGTGACGGGACGGCTGGCAACAACTTCGACATCATCGAAGTCGGCATCGATACGATGCTCTTCGATGTCCTGTGTTTTGCCGCAGGCACCTTGATCAGCACCGCCAAGGGTGACGTGCCGATCGAGACGCTGGCTGTCGGCGACAGGGTCATGGGCACCGATGGGCGCGAACATGTCATTCGCACCACGCAGACCCAGCACATGCGCCCCGTCCACCTTGCCCGCGAAACACGCAGGCGGCCCGTGCGGATCGCTGCCGGTGCCCTGGGGCAAGGCCTGCCGACGCGGGACCTTGTGGTCTCGCGCCAGCATCGCGTGCTGGTGGCCTCCCGGATCGCGCAGCGCCTGTGCGGCACCGAAGAGGTGCTGGTGCCCGCGATCTGTCTGGTCGGCCTGCCGGGGATCGATATCGACCGAGACCTGCCCGAGATCACCTATCACCACATGATCCTCGACGACCATCAGGTCATCATCGCGAATGGCGCCCCTGCCGAGACGCTTTATACCGGGCCGATGGCCCGCGCGGTTCTGGAACACGACGATGTCGCGCGCGCCCAGGCCGGCACCGCACCGCACCACAGTGCACCCGCGCGATTGCTGGCCGACAACAAGACGGCCAAGGCGTTGGCAGCGGCCCATGCGCGGCACGGACGGCCACTGCTGGAATCGTGGCAGGCGGCCAAGGTCTGAGACAGCAAACCACCCGCCGCGAAACAGCACCCCCCGCGCGCCCCAAAGCGGGTTGACGGCGTCGCGGAATCCGCCTATCTCGCGCTGATCGAATGCACGACCCTGCGGCTGCGGGGTTTGAACCTGACAGAACAAGGCCCCGGGCACCGGCTCGGATGCGCCGCAAAAACAAGGATGAAGCCCATGTCGCGCCGTTGCGAACTGACTGGAAAAGGCCCGATGTCTGGCAACAACGTCAGCCATGCCAACAACAAGACCCGCCGCCGCTTTCTGCCGAATCTGCAGGACGTGTCGCTGCAGTCCGACGTGCTCGGCCGCGCGTTCAAGTTCAAGATCTCCAGTGCCGCCCTGCGCACCGTCGACCATCGCGGTGGTCTGGATGCCTTCATGGCGAAAGCCAAGGATGCCGAGCTTTCCGCCGAGGCGCTGAAAGTGAAGAAAGAGATCCTCAAGGCCACAGCCGCCTGATCGATCCTTCCGCTTTGGAAATCGAAAACCCGTCCGGCTGATCCGGGCGGGTTTTTCTTTGCCCTGCGCTGTGGCAAAGCTGCGCCATGACTGCCCTGCCCATCGATCCTGTCCTGCCTGACCTGATGGCCGCCCTGCGCGACCATGGCCGCGCCGTGTTGCAGGCCCCGCCCGGTGCGGGCAAGACCACCCGCGTCCCGCTGGCGATGCTGACGGCGGGGCTGACGGGGCAAAAGATCATCATGCTGGAACCCCGCCGCCTTGCCGCGCGCGCCGCCGCCGAACGTCTGGCCCAAGGCCTGGGCGAGGATGTGGGCCGCACCGTCGGCTACCGGATGCGGGGCGACAGCAAGCCCGGCACCCGCATCGAGGTTGTGACCGAAGGCATCCTGACGCGGATGCTGCAATCCGATCCTGAACTGGGCGGCATAGGCGCGGTGATCTTCGACGAATTCCACGAACGCTCGCTGAACGCCGATCTGGGACTCGCGTTGGCATGGGAGGTGCGCGCGGCGCTGCGCCCTGACCTTTTGCTTCTGGTGATGTCGGCGACGCTGGATGCAGAACCGGTGGCCGCGCTGCTGGACGATGCGCCCGTCGTCACATCCCAAGGGCGAAGTTTCCCGGTCGAGATGCGCTATCTGGAAAAGGCATTGCCGAAGGACGCCCGCCTGCCCGAGGCGACCGCCGATCTGGTCGCGCAGGCCGTGGCCGAGACGCAGGGCGGCGTGCTGGTCTTCCTGCCCGGCGAGGCCGAGATCAGGCGCACCGCCGCGCTGCTGGACGGGCGTTTGCCCGAAGACTGCATCCTCCGCCCCCTTTTTGGGGCGATGTCCTTTGCCGACCAGCGCAAGGCGATCGCCCCCGAGGCCGCGGGCCGCAAGATCGTGCTGGCCACATCCATCGCCGAAACCTCGCTGACGATCGAGGATATCCGCGTGGTGGTGGACGCAGGCCGCGCGCGGCGGGCGCGGTTCGATCCGGCGTCGGGCATGTCGCGGCTGGTGACCGAACCCGTCAGCAAGGCCGAGGCGACCCAGCGCGCGGGCCGCGCCGGGCGCGTGGCCGAAGGGGTGGCCTTCCGGCTTTGGACGCAAGGGGCCCATGGCGCCCTGCCCGCCTTTCCCCCGGCCGAGATCGAAGCGGCAGACCTTGCCGGACTGGCGCTGGAACTGGCGATCTGGGGCAGCGAGACCCTTCCCTTTCTGACCCCGCCGCCCGAAGGCGCATTGGCCGAGGCGCGGGCGCTGTTGCGGGGCCTCGGGGCGCTGGACGGACAGGACCGGATCACTGCGCATGGGCGCGCGCTTGCCGTCCTGCCGCTGCACCCGCGCCTTGCGCATATGTTGCTGGTGGCAGGGGCGCAGGCGGCGCCATTGGCGGCCCTTCTGGCCGCCCGCGACCCGCTGCGCGGCGCGCCGGTGGACCTCGATCTGCGGATGCGGGCCTTGTCCGGGCGCTATGACGGCCCGGGCACTGTCCATCCCGCAGCCCTCGCCCAGATCAGGGCCGAGGTGCCGCGCCTTGCCAAGGGGCTCGGGCGCACCGCCCCCCTGTCTTTGGGGCAGATCGCGGCCCTCGCCTATCCGGACCGTGTCGGGTTGCGCCGCAAGGGCGACGATCCGCGCTATATCCTGTCGGGCGGTAAGGGCGCCTATCTGTCGCCCGAGGATCCCCTCGCAGGGGCGCGGCTGCTGGTGGTCACCGACCTTGATGGCGATCTGCGCGAGGCGAGGATACGGCAGGCCGTGCCGATCACGGAAGCCGAGTTGCGCGCACTTTTCGCCGACCAGATCGCGTGGTCCGACCTCTGCGCATGGTCGCGGCGTGACCGGCGCGTTCTGGCCCGCAGGCAGGAACGGTTCGGGGCCATCGTGCTGGACGACCGCGTCTGGAGCGATGCCCCGGACGCCGCAATCGCCGCCGCCATGCTGGGGGGTGTGCGCCAGCTTGGCCTGCCGTGGCGCGATGCGGCATTGCGTTTCCGCGCCCGGGTCGGGCTTGTCGAAGGACTGCCCGCGATGGATGACGCCAGCCTGATAGCGGGGCTGGAAGATTGGCTCGCCCCGCATCTGGGGGGCATCCGCACCGGTGACGCCTGGTGGTCCTTCGACATGCTGCCCGCCTTGCGGGCGATGCTGGACTGGGACCAGATGCAGCGCCTTGACCGTGTGGCCCCGGCCCATTTCGAAACCCCGCTGGGCCGGAAAATTCCCATCGATTACAGTGGCGAGGCCCCCGAGATCACCCTGCGCCTGCAGGAAATGTTCGGGATAACGACCCATCCCAAGGTCGGAGATACGCCCTTGCGCATCACGCTGTTGTCGCCGGGACAAAAGCCGGTGCAGACCACGCAGGATATCGTCGGCTTCTGGGCGACATCCTATGCCGACGTGCGCCGCGACATGCGCGGACGCTATCCCCGCCACCCCTGGCCCGAGGACCCGACCCGCGCCGACCCCACACTGCGCGCCAAACCGCGCAACACATCAGGGTGATTTGCCAATCCTCTGTGGATATGTTAGGAAATATTAATAATAAGAGCATATTGCGGGTATCATGAAAGCTGTTCAACGTTCCTTCTGGACCGGGGCGCGCGCCTTGGCAGACAAAGCGGCTGCGGTTCTGCAGGTCGGTGCGCTCTGCATGCGCGACGGCAAGGACGGGACCGAAGTGCTGATGGTCAAATCCTCGCGCGGGCGCTGGATCATCCCCAAGGGCTGGACAGAGGATCACCTGACCGACCGCGAAGCCGCCCGCGCCGAAGCCTGGGAAGAGGCGGGCGTGCTGAAAGGCAAGGTCAGCAAGGTGCCGGTCGGCGGCTACATGACCGAAAAACGCTATGACGACGGGCGGCGTCTGCCCTGCCATGTCACCGTCTACCGGATCGACGTGCGCAAGGCGGTGAAAGACTACCCCGAGGCGGGTCTTCGGCGGCGCAAGTGGATGCCGCTGGGCAAGGCCGCGAAAAAGACCAAGGATCGCGGGCTGCGCGAATTGCTCAAGGGGCTTTGCAAACAGGACAAGGCCTCGGCGGCCTGATCGGCCCATGGGCCGGATCGTCCTGCTGCGGACCCGTGGTGACCAGCACATTCGGGATAATCCGCTGATCTTTCACGCCTTCACAGCACATTCCGCCTGGCACCCGGCGTCGCAACGCCGCGCGCCCGCGCTATCTTTCCCGCAGCCGATCCGCGACCAGTTGGCCATCCGCGCCGATCCGCGCCCTGAGCTCTGCATGGCTCCCGACGGCGGGCCGGTCATCCACCCGGGTCTGTCCGGTGATCACAAACGCCGCGCCGTCGATTGCGTCCGGCGCTGTCATCACACCGCGCAACCGCACCTGTCCCCCGACAGGCAAAGGGGCCACGCGCCCGTCATCTGACATGGCACCAGTCTCGATCCAGTCGCGGATCAGGGCGATATCGTCGTCAGCAAGCCAGGGCGGGCCATCGAAGGGCATCCGCGGATCGGCCAGACCTTCGATGCGCCGCACGATCTCGGAGGCTTGCGCATTGCCGGGGATCAGCACGACCCGCTCGCCACCAGAGAGGATCGCCTCATAGCTATCCAACCGCAGCCCTTCCGGCGGGCGGTCCATGATCCCGTTGTCCGAGTGGCACCTGATGCAGGCCTGCCCAAAGATGCGCGCCACCTCGCCATAGGTGATCTGCCCGTCCTCACGCGGGTCGGGCGCGGCGGTGGTGGCGGGCTGCTCTTCGACCGCCGGACCGCTGGCACCTGCATCGATCCATGCGGCAATCAGCGCGATCTCGTCCGCCTCCAGAAACGGCGGCCCATCCATTGGCATCCGTGGTTCCACCTGCCCCATGATGCGCCGATAAAGGGCACTGGCCCCGGCATCGCCTAAGATGACGACAGGCCCGTTTTCAGACCCCGCGACAAGTCCCGCGTAGCTGTCAAGCTGCAGCCCGAGCGGCGCATAGTCCCCCGCATGGCAGAACACACAGCGGTCTTGCAACACGGACGCGACGCCCGACCAATCCTGCGCCTCTGCCGCGACCGGCAGCATGCAGACGGCAAGAAACACGATTGATTGCCTTATCGCCATCCTCTTGCCTTCGACATGCGCCCAGGCGCCATAGCAGCGCATGGCATCCCTAAACCCCCAGACAATGCCGCATGATCGCCTTTTGCGCGTGCAGGCGGTTCTCGGCCTCGTCGAAGATCACCGAATGCGGGCCGTCCATGACGCTGCTGGTCGCCTCGTCGTCGCGGTGGGCGGGCAGGCAATGCATGAAGAGGCTGTCGGGTTTGGCCTTGGCCATCAGCGCGTCATTCACCTGATAGCCGCGCAACTGGTTGTGCCGCCGCTCGCGCGCGGATTGCGGGTCGTGCATCGACACCCATGTGTCGGTGACCACAAGATCGGCGCCCTGCACCGCCTCGTGCGGATCGCGCACGGTGGTGTAAAGGCCGGCCAGTGCCGGTTCGGGGTCCAGGGGCGGCGGGCCGGTGAAGACCAGATCGAAATCGAACTGTCTGGCGGCATGGGCGAAGCTGGCAAAGACGTTGTTGCCGTCGCCCGACCAGACGACCTTCTTGCCCTTGATCGGTCCGCGGTGTTCCTCGAAGGTCATGATATCGGCCATGATCTGGCAGGGGTGGGTGCGGTTGGTCAGCCCGTTGATCACCGGCACCGTGGCGTATTCGGCCATGTCCAGCAGCGTCTGTTCCTCGAAGGTGCGGATCATGATCAGATCGACGTAGCGCGACAGCACACGGGCGGTATCGGCGATGGTCTCGCCATGGCCGAGCTGCATATCCGCCCCAGACAGCACCATCGTCTGCCCGCCCATCTGGCGCACGCCCACATCGAAGGACACCCGCGTCCGGGTCGAGGGCTTTTCGAAGATCAGCGCCACCATATGCCCCGCCAGCGGCTGTTCGGCATCGGGCGTGCCCTTGGGCAGCCCCGCGCGGGCGGACTTCATCGCACGGGCGGTGTCGATGATGTCCCGCAACTGATCGGCGGGCGTGACGTGGATATCGAGAAAATGTGTCATGTGTTTCGCTTGGTCGTCTTGGGGCGCAGTGGCCCGGGGTGTCTAGAGATGAGTCATGACCTGCACAAGGCGGCCATCGCGGGTGGGGACCATGCGGCGTTTCATGAACCCCGCCTGCCGGTAGATCGCCAGCGTGCGGGTATCAGTGGTTTGCGCCGCCGCCGCCACCATGGGAAAGTGTCGTCGCAAGTCGCGCACCCGCGCCTCGATGAAGCCGACGGCATGTCCCTGTCCGATGAAGTCGGGATCGCCGACGAACTGGTCGATCACCCGCGCACCATGCGGCAGGTCCGCGAATTGCGGCAGATCGAAGGCCCGCGCGTGGTGGTCGTGGATATAGGCGAAAGGATGCTGGATCAGACTGACCACCATCATGTCGAGTTCGGGATTGTCCATGTCGTTTTTCATCAGCGCCAGCTGTCGGTCCGTATCCGGCCACCATGCGCGGACATGCGCCGTTTGCAGCCAGCGGCGCATCAGCGGCAGGTCCTCGGGGGTCAGTCGTCGAAAGCTGTAATTACGCATCCGCCTCCTTGACCGCCACCGCAGCCGCCTCCAGCCGGAGCACCGCCTCGGCGATGTCGGCGTCACTGATATTGAGCGGCGGCAAGAGGCGGATCACGTTATCGGCCGCAGGCACGGTCAGCACGCCTGCCCCGTAGCCCGCCTTGACCACATCCGCGTTTGTCACCTTGCACCTGAGGCCCAGCATCAGGCCCGATCCGCGCAGGCCTTCGAAGATGTCGGGGTGGGCATCGACCAAGCCTTCCAGCTTTTGCCGCAGAAGACCCGCCTTGCGGTTCACCTCGGCCAGAAAGGCGTCATCGGCCACGATCTCCATCACCGCGGCACCCACCGCACAGGCCAGCGGGTTGCCGCCATAGGTGGACCCATGCGTGCCGGCGGTCATGCCCGATGCGGCCTCTTCGGTCGCCAGCACCGCGCCTAGCGGAAAGCCCCCGCCGATACCCTTGGCGACCATCATGATATCGGGGCTGATCCCCGCCCATTCATGCGCGAAAAGCTTCCCCGTCCGGCCCATGCCGCATTGCACCTCGTCGAGGATCATCAGGATGCCATGCGTGTCGCACAGATCGCGCAGCCCCTTCAGGCAGGCATCGGGCAAGGGGCGGATGCCGCCCTCGCCCTGCACGGGTTCCACCAGAACCGCGGCGACATGGTCGCCCATGGCGGCCTGCAACGCCTCGTGGTCGCCGAAGTCCAGATGGGTGAAGCCGGGCAGCAGCGGGCCGAAGCCCTTGGTCATCTTTTCCGACCCTGCCGCCGCGATCCCCGCGGCAGAGCGCCCGTGGAAGGAACCGGTGAAGGTTATGATCCCGGTCCGGTCGGGCCGGCCTTTGTCATACCAGTATTTCCGCGCCATCTTGACGGCCAGTTCACAGGCCTCGGTGCCGGAATTGGTGAAGAACACCGTATCGGCGAAGGTATGTTCCACCAGCGCATCGGCCAGCTTCTGCTGGGCGGGGATGTTGTAGAGGTTCGAGACATGCCACAGCGCCTGCGCCTGCGTCGTCAGCGCCGCGACCAACGCCGGATGCGCATGGCCCAGCGCGTTCACGGCGATCCCTGCCCCCAGATCGAGGAAGCGTCGACCGTCGGCCTCTGTCAGCCAGGAACCGTCGCCAGAGACGAATGTCAAAGGCGCGCGCGAATAGGTCGGCAGAATAGAAGGGATCATGCGATCTTCCTTTTGGCTGTCCCGATTGGGTCAGAACCCATGGGGTTAGTCAATATTGTTGGGGGTGGTGAGACAACGGGTCGACGGTCGGCGCGGGTCAGCGTCGGCGTCGGATGGCATATGTCATCTGCGTTGTCATCGCCGCTTGCATAGACCACAGCGGCGGCGGCGAAAAGACATTTGTTGCAAAGGAATCCCAAGCCGCCCGGCAAAAGCCGTGCTAATATCGGGGTGAAATTCGAGGGACCCACCATGACCGCCACGACACCTACCGTCCTTGTCGGAACGACCAAGGGCGCATTTCTCATTGACGGCGATGCGGACCGCGACGGCTGGTCCGTGCGCGGCCCTTTCTGCAACGGCTGGCCCATCGGCCATGTCATCGGCGACCCCGCGACAGGGCGCATCTGGGCCGGGGGCGGCGGCAAATTCTTCGGCGCGGGCGTCTGGCGGTCCGAGGATCGCGGGGCGACATGGGCACTGACCCGCCTGACCAGCGGCGAAATGGACGGCTGGGCCGAAAGCGAACCGGACTTCGCAGCGGCGATGGGCGTCACAGGTGCGCCCCTGCCATTCGGTGACAGCTTCAGCGACGTCTGGTCGATGCATTGTGACAAGGGCGTTCTCTACATGGGCACCAAGCCCGCGACCCTGCTGCGCAGCACTGACGGGGGCGAGACATGGGACAAGGTCAGCGGCCTGACCGATCATCCGTCAGCCAAGGACTGGCACGGTGGCGCGGCGGGTCTGGTGCTGCATACGATCGTGACCGATCCCGGCAACCCCGCAAAGCTCTGGGTCGGGATTTCGGCCGCCGGTGTCTTCGCCTCCGAGGACGGCGGCGCCACATGGGAGCGGCGCAACCGTCTGGCCAATGCCGCCGCCTGCGAGGGCCACGACCATCCGGCGGCACCGCGCGACGGCGAGACGGGGTATTGCGTGCACAACATGATGCGCGCGGCGGGGGATGGCGATGTGCTCTATCAGCAGAACCATCACGGGGTCTGGCGGTCTGGCGATGGCGGGCGCAGTTGGGACGATGTGAACGGCAACCTGCCCTCGACCTTCGGCTTCCCGATCCGCGTGCATCCGCGCGATCCCGCAACGCTCTGGACGCTGCCGCTGAACGGCGACATGCAGGGCCGGTTCCCGCCCGATGCCAAGGCCGCGGTCTGGCGCTCCCGCGATGCGGGCCAGACATGGGAGGCCTGCCGGACAGGTCTGCCGCAAGAGGGCTGCTATTTCACCGTCCTGCGACAGGCGATGGCCGGTGACAGCCGCGATCCGGCGGGGGTCTACTTCGGCACCAACAGCGGGTCGGTCTTCGCCAGTTTCGACGAGGGCGACACATGGCGGGAAATCGCCCGCCACCTGCCCACCATTCAGGCGGTCGAGGTGCTGGAACACTGACAAAAGACCCGCTCGCCGACACCGGACCGAAATCGGGCGC
Organism: Yoonia sp.; assembly: GCF_036770585.1. GTDB lineage: Bacteria > Pseudomonadota > Alphaproteobacteria > Rhodobacterales > Rhodobacteraceae > Yoonia. The sequence goes on from NZ_DAIPIW010000019.1 coordinate 18,580, forward strand.
GGAAAACGCGGGCATGACGCCAAATTGCAGCCATTATTTTGGTCTAACCGCAAGGTGATGAGCAACAGTTACGTCTATAAGCACAAGCCCGGACGCGGCGCGGTCTGGTTGATGGCGGTCACCGCCACGCTGTTGTCCGGCGGCACCTATGTCGTGGGCGGGCCGGAACTCTTGCCCGCCGCGATCATGATGATCGGCTTTGCAGCCGTGATCGCCCTGCGCCCGCGTCCGACCTATGGCATCAAGGTGGATGACACCCATCTGACGCTTGCCGCATGGCGCAAACCGCGGCCGATCCCGCTGGACAGTATCGCTTATCTTCAGGCCGCGCAGATCAGCGACGAGATCCCCTATGTCATCGTCTACCGCGACAAGGAACGCGAGGGGGTCTTTGCGCTCGACCTTCCCGACGAGGATACGCTGGTCGAAATCATGGCCGAACGTGGCATCCCGGTCCGCACAAGCATCTAGGGGCGCGGGGGGGAGGGCAGCTTTGCTTTGCGCGCCGCCTGTCCGCCTTGACCCGCCACCATCGGTGCCTCTTTGGCCGTCCCTGACGCAAGGACTGCGGCAGGAATGACAAAGCCTGTGCAAGTTCCGTCCGGAAACAGCAGGCTTTGCCTTCACATCGCTGTGGGCAATGACTAATATGTGCTGGATGCAGACCTGACGGCCCCCTTTCGGGCGCAGCATGCGCGGGCCAGAAACGCAAAGGAATTCATATGTCCTGGACAGACGAGCGCGTCGAGACGCTCAAGAAGATGTGGGGCGAGGGCCAGTCGGCCAGCCAGATCGCCAAGGAATTGGGCGGGGTGACCCGCAATGCGGTGATCGGCAAGGTGCATCGCCTTGGCCTGTCGAACCGCACGGCCCCCGGCGCCGCGCCCGCCAAACCCGCGCCCAAGGAAAAGCCCGCCGCACCCGCGAAACCGGCCGCCAAGGCCAAGCCCGCACCCAAGGCGGCCCCTGTGCCCGAAAAGAAGGACGAGCCTGAACTGGACGAGAACGGGATCCCGATTTCCGCCGCCCGCCGCGCGATCATTCCCGCAGGCCAGCCCTTGCCGCCGCAACCTTCGGCGAATGAGATCAGCCCCGAAGCACTTGCAAAGGTCAGCGAAATCGAAAAGACAGCCAAGAAACTGACCCTGATGGAACTGACCGAGAAGACCTGCAAATGGCCGGTCGGCGATCCCGCGACGGAAGACTTCTGGTTCTGCGGTCTGGCCGTGCAACAGGGCAAACCCTATTGCGAGGCGCATGTGGGCGTGGCCTTCCAGCCGATGTCCTCGCGCAGGGATCGGCGGCGCTAGGCCCTGACCGACGTGCCGCGCAAGCCGCCCACAGGGGCGGTCCCTTGGCGGCACGGTGGCCACTGACCGAGCGCGTCAGCCTTGGTGCGCGCGGGCAGCCGCCAGCCCGCTTCCCAAGACCCCCGCCCCGCGCTATATGCCGCGCATGACACAGAACCCCCCCGACCTGCGCCCCGACCTTGCGCCCCGCGCCCGCATCACCGACACGCCCCGCGCGGGCCAGCCGACCATCGGCATGGTCAGCCTTGGCTGCCCCAAGGCGCTGGTCGACAGTGAACGGATCCTGACAAGGCTGCGCGCCGAGGGCTATGCGATCAGCCCCGATTACGCAGGCGCCGATGCGGTGATCGTCAACACCTGCGGGTTTCTCGATTCAGCCAAGGCCGAAAGCCTCGATGCGATCGGCGAGGCGCTGAAAGAAAACGGCAAGGTCATCGTCACCGGCTGTCTGGGGGCCGAGCCCGACTACATCCGCGAACATCATCCGCAAATCCTCGCCGTGACCGGCCCGCATCAATACGAACAGGTGCTGGACGCGGTGCACGGGGTTGTCCCGCCTGCCCCCGATCCCTTCGTCGATCTGCTGCCCAGCCGCGGTGTCAGCCTGACGCCGCGCCACTACAGCTATCTGAAGATTTCCGAGGGCTGCAACCACAAGTGCAAGTTCTGCATCATCCCCGACATGCGCGGGCGTCTGGTCAGCCGTCCCGCCCATGCGGTCCTGCGCGAGGCCGAAAAACTGGTCGCGGCGGGGGTGAAGGAACTGCTGGTCATCAGCCAGGACACCAGCGCCTACGGGCTTGACCGCAAGTATGACCTGAACCCTTGGCGGGGTGGCGAGGTGCGCAGCCATATCACCGACCTTGCGCGCGAATTGGGGCAGCTTGGCGCTTGGGTGCGCCTGCACTACGTCTACCCCTACCCCCATGTGCGCGATCTGATCCCGCTGATGGCGGACCCCGCGAACGGAGTCCTCCCCTATCTCGACATCCCCTTCCAGCACAGCCACCCGGACGTGTTGCGCCGCATGGCGCGGCCTGCGGCGGGGGCGAAAACGCTGGACGAAATCGCCCGCTGGCGCGCGGAATGTCCCGATATCACGCTGCGATCCACCTTCATCGTCGGCTACCCCGGCGAGACCGAGGCCGAGTTCCAGCACCTGCTCGACTGGCTGGATGCAGCGCAACTGGACCGTGTGGGCTGCTTTCAATACGAGAATGTCACCGGGGCACGGTCGAACGCCTTGCCCGACCATGTCGCCCCCGAGGTCAAACAGGACCGATGGGACCGCTTCATGGCCAAGTCGCAAGCGATCTCCGAGGCGAAGCTGGCAGCAAAGGTGGGCCGGAGGCTGGAAGTGATCGTCGACGACATCGACGAGGACGGCGTCGCCACCTGCCGCACATGGGCGGACGCCCCCGAGATCGACGGAAACGTCTTCATCGACGAGGGAACAGAGGGGTTGCACGTCGGGGACATTGTCAATGTGACCGTGGACGAGGCGGAAGAGTATGATTTGTGGGGTGTGGTCGCGCGTGCCTGAAACCCGACCGAAACTCATCGTCCACATTGGTCAGTCGAAAACCGGCAGCACCAGCCTACAAAATATGCTCGGCCAGTCGCGCGACAGCCTGATGCGTGAAGGCATCTTCTATCCGCAGGTGGGATTCTATGATCACCACTCGCGTCTCTTGGCCTATCTTTCAGGCGGCGAATATGTGCCACGGTTTCATCTGCGGGCCTTTGATGGCGATTTCAATCGGACCATGGAAGACAGCGCGATGCTATGGCGCAGGATCAAGGACGATATAGGCCGCCATCATCCCGATACGATTATCCTGAGCGCCGAACAGCTTTTCGAATTTGGCTCGATTGGCGATGGCCTCGTTAACGGGTTGGTCGGGCACTTGCGCAGCTTGTCAGACGACATCACGATCGTCGCCTATCTGCGCGCCCCAGCCGACCGGTTCCTGTCGTTGAAACAGGAAGGGCTGAAGCATGGTGATCCACCCATACACCTTGCGCCGAAACGTGATTTCGAAACGGGGCTGGACCCTTACGCAGCTTATCCCGACATCCGGTTAGAGGTGCACCACTTCGCAAGAGAAACACTGGTCGACGGTGACATTGCTGCAGACTTCGCCCGAAAATATATACCAGCCTCTGCCCGCGCCCAACTTGTCTGGCCCGCACGAGATCTCAATACAACGCTCTCGGCTGAAATGATGGCGATCTGTGAAGAGATCAGCACAGGAACAGGTCCGGACTCGCTGAATAGAAAGACGCCTCTTCCCGGGCCCTTTTCGCGATATTTGGCGAAGATTGACGACGCCTTGCCCGGCAAGACCCGGCCTACATACAAACCGGGGGTCGCGCGCGCCGTGCATGACACCTTCATGGACCTTGACTGGCTTGAAGCGAGGTTCGGCATTCGCTTTCGATTGCCGGATGCCACCCCACTGCAAATTGAACACCGGTCGCTGACAACCGTTCGGTCACTCTGCGTCGTCGATGAAGAGCGCTATGCGCGGCTTGTCGCGCGCATTCCCGGACCGGTCCAGTTCGAGTTGATCCAACGCTCGCAACCAGTCGCGCATTGGATCAAGCGCACACCGATGCGGTTTCGCAGAAACCTGCGGCGTCTTCTCGGCCCCTTGTCTCATAGGTGCCACTAGGGCAAACGCCGCCCCGCTTCACGCACCGGAAAATCGGACTACGACGTCACTTCCCGCGCGGCTCTGCTGGAACAGCCGTGCGGTTCGCCCAGCATGTCGACCGGGCGGGTCGTTGCGGTTGGCATGTCGCAGGCATTGGCGGCGCTGTCCCAGACCATTCCGGCGGGGCAGGTCTGGCTTTGTGCCACGGGTTCGGTCGGGATGGTGATTGTCGTTTCCTGCGCGTGCAAGGCGACAGGCAGGAAAGCAAAGGCAAGTACTGTGAGACGCATGAAGTCCTCCTCGTATTGCGAATGCTGTCAAGGTTAGCGCAGCCGCCGCAGATATCAATCGACACATGGTCGCAGCCTTCGGGCGTGATCTGGGGCCGACGAGGCTGTCTCTTGGCGCCGGAAATCTGACCCCCGGACCTTGACACGAAGGCACCAAACGAAAACGGGCACCGCCGGCAGCGGTGCCCTATCCGGTTCAAATCAGGCCGGGGAGATCAGCCTGTCTTGAGGTCCGCAAACGTATCCCGGTTCTCGCAATAGGCGGGCGCTGTCTGCAGCATCGGCCAGGTTGCAAGCAGCCGGTCGCATGTGCCGACCGCGCTGCATCCGCGGCATTGCGTGATCATCCGCGCATAGTCGTCGAGGGTGATCCGCCCCTGGTCCAGCGCCTCGGACAGATCGACCCGAGTGGCGTCGGCCATCTTGATGACCCGCCAGAAATGGTCGCGTCCGTTGCCGAGTGGTTGCATCAGGGATCCTCCAATAACCTGCCTGAAGGGTAGCAAGCAACCTGCGAGGACACTTTGCGCTGGATCAAACGGGGCCATGAAATCCGTTTGCCCGACAATGTGCCCGGCAATCGCAAACGACAGGGGGCACGCCCCCCGACAAGGCCCCCCAGCGCGCAGTGCGCGGGCCAGCGCCTCAGGCCCAGATCAGCCCGACGATCACGCAAAGCCACCCGACACCGACCCCCATCGCCGTAACCGCCACCGCAGCCGAGCCACAGTCCTTGGCCTGTTTGGCCGCCGCGCGCCGGTCGGTGCCGATATCATCGACGACACGTTCGATCGCGGTATTCATGCATTCGGCCGCCAGCACGATGATGCCGCCCATCAAAAGGAAACCGCGCTCGGACGCCGACAGCGGCAGCGCGAAAGCCAGAACGGCGAAAGCCGCATTGGCGACCAGCCATTGGCTGAGCGAGCCTTCGGTGCGATAGACATGCACCACCCCCTCCCATGACCAGATGGCGCGCTGTCTGACCCGCCTTATCTGTTGCATCAGCATCGGTATCCCCCTAACCGTTCACGCCCCTGTAACAGTTTTGTGGGATAAGATCAGCGCTGCCAAGCCTTTGGTTGACCCTAGGAAAGAATTGACCGAACCGCCTTCGGCGATATCTGATGTGATCATGAAAGCCAACCGCACCAGCCTCTATCCGACCGACGCGCTGTCTGAGCGGATCGCCGACGGGACGGTCCATGCGATCGGCGTGCTGGGGGCCTTGACCGGGGCCGTGATGCTGATCGTCTGGTCGGCCTTCAACGCCACCCCCGCGCAGATCGCGGCGATTGCCGTCTACGGCGCGGCGCTGATCGCGACCTTCGCCGCTTCGGCGCTGTATCATCTGGTGCCATGGGAGGGCGCGCGCCCGCTTTTGCGGCGCGTCGATCACGCCGCGATATACCTCAAGATCGCGGGCACCTATACGCCGCTTGTGGTCATCATCGGCCATTGGTTCGCCTATCTGGTGCTGGCGGTGGTCTGGACGCTGGCCGTCATCGGCATGGTGCTGAAGCTGTTTTTCTGGCGCGCACCGGGGCGCTTCGGGCCGTTGCTCTATCTGGTGATGGGCTGGCTCAGCCTTGCGCTGGTCTGGTCGCTTTGGACGGTGGTGCCGCTTTCGGCGATGGTGCTGATCGCCGTGGGTGGGCTGCTTTATACCGCAGGCGTGCCATTCCATGTGACGCATACGATGAAGTATTCCACCGCGATCTGGCACGGCTTCGTTCTGGCGGCCTCGGGCTGTTTCTTTGCCGCGATCTGGATCGGCAGCGCGGGGCTGGGCTGACAGCCTTACCGCGCAGCTGCGGCCTGCGTGACATTGCGCCAGCGGGTCTGATGATCGGGATGTGTGGCCTGCGCGGCCTGGCCCGGATCGGGCAGCCGCAGAAAGAACCGCGCCCCCCGCAGCGGATCGAACCCTGCCGCGCGTGCAATCGCGACACCCATGGCATCCGCCGCAAGCTCGGTCCGCCGCAGGTCATCAGGCGCGGGCATGACGGGGGCCCTGTGCTGCAAGAGACGCAGCGCCGTCTCGCCCCTGTGACCGGCGATATGATGCGCGGCCTCATGGGCCAGCACGAAGGCCAACTCGTCGCTGTTGGCCACCAGCGCCAGCAGCCCTTCGGTCACACCCAGCACGGGCCGCCCCTCGGCATCCACTGTCTGATAGGCATTGGGCGTCACCTTGTAGCGCCTGTCGATGACGACCTTGAAATCGCAGCGGGCATCAGGGCGCTGCATTTCGCAGATGTCGGTCGCGACGGGCAAGACGCGGGCCACGGCCGCGTCGAAATGCGTGGTCCCTGCCCGGGTCGCGGGCGCTGGAACTGCGACGGGGCTGTCCACCGATCCTGCGGGCAGACAGGCTGCCATCACCAGCAGCAGGGGAAGACCCAGATATCGCATCGCCACTCCGCGCATTTGATACGCATTTTAGTCGAAGTCAGCGTTTACGATTTTTTAACGCACCGGCAACACGCAATTGCGAAGATGGTTAGCGCCCGATAGGCTTTGCCCATGTTTACGATCGAACACGACTATGACGCGACCGTCGTCACGCTGGTGGACGAAGGACAGGCCCCCCTGCGCGAGGATATCATCATCAACGCCTTCGAGGATTGCGTGACCGTCGCGCAATTCGACCCGCGCAGCGGCAAGATGGTGCAGGTCACGCTGTCGATCACGCAGTTGCGCGATCTGGAAGCGGCGCTCGATTTGCCCGAAGGGGTTTACCAATTGCGCAAGGACTAGCGCCGGGCAGGCGTCGGAGCCTCCGGCGGGAGTTTCTTCGGGAGAAAGAAGGCAGGATCGAATTGGCGACAGGGTTTTTCTGGGACGAGACATGCTTCTGGCATGGTGGCGGGAACTATGCGGGGATGCTGCCGGTGGGCGGGCTGGTGCAGCCATTGGATGGCGGCCTGCCAGAAAGCCCCGAAACCAAGCGGCGCCTGAAAAACCTGATCGAGGTGACGGGGCTGGCGGGGGCCCTTGCGATGCGCGGCGGCGCGCCTGCCACGCGCGCGGATCTGTTGCGGGTACATCCGGCCAGCTATCTCGATGACTTCAAGGCGCTGTCGGACGCGGGCGGCGGCGAATTGGGGCGGCGGACCCCTTTCGGCCCCGGCGGCTATGAGATCGCGGCGCAATCGGCGGGGCTGGCCAAGACAGCACTTGCCTCGGTTCTGACGGGTGATCTGGCCAATGCCTACGCCCTGTCGCGCCCGCCCGGGCACCATTGCCTGCCGGATTATCCCAACGGGTTCTGCCTGCTGAACAATATAGGGATCGCGATCGAGGCGGCGCGGGCGGCCGGTCTGGCCCGGCGCTTTGCGGTGCTCGACTGGGATGTGCACCACGGCAACGGGACCGAAGCCGTCTTTTACGACCGCGCCGATGTCTTGACCGTATCAGTGCATCAGGACCGCAACTATCCGATGGACACCGGCGCCTTCCCGGATCGGGGGACGGGGGCGGGGACCGGTTACAACCTCAACATCCCCCTGCCCCCCGGCACGGGTCACAGAGGCTATCTGGCCGCGATGGAGCGTCTGGCCCTGCCCGCGATCCGGCGTTTCGCCCCCGATGTGCTGATCATCGCCTGCGGGTTCGATGCCGCGGCCAATGATCCTTTGGGCCGGATGCTCGCCACGGCCGAAACCTTCCGGATCATGACCCGTCAGGTCATGGACCTTGCCGCCGAGGTCTGCGGCGGCAAGCTGGTGATGGTGCACGAGGGCGGCTATTCGGAAACCTA
>NZ_DAIPIW010000019.1:26699-37197 GCF_036770585.1 Yoonia sp.
CCCGACGCGCGGTTCGACGCCTTTCTGGACGGGTGGCTGGACGAAATGGCGGGGGCGCTCGCACTAGTTCCGAAGTCATAGCCACCTTCCTTGAGCAAGCCGCTTCCGAACTTTCACTTTGTATGCGTCAGGAGGAAGTGTGTGTTTGCTTTTGGCCCTAGTCGAATTACAGAATTTACACGCGGCTACGATGTTCTCGTGAGTTACCTGACCACCTTGTGAAGCGGGCAAGAGGTGTTCAGCGGTCAGTTGGTAATGGTGGACCTTACGCAACGATATCCCGTGTTGCCTCTGAAAGGCGCTGGGACAACCTGTCCACATCGGATGGTCACAATAATAGCAAAGATGCCCCTGTTCGGCATACTTGCGGTCTCTGATTTTTTTCTGATGGTTTCTCGACATGCTACACCTTAAGTTTTCGATCAAAATCGAGAACTGGGTGCGAATGTCTTTGACACTTCGCGGGCAAGTCCTTGTGGATCATCGCCCTAGTTCATTCCCATGCAGTGCCCCGTTCGGACGCTCTACATTATGGACACGCTAGCTAATGATGAGCGAAGCGTCAACCGTGACGTGCAAAATCGAAACTTTCACTATCGTCGGTTCGTGGTTTTGGTAACTTGCTCAGTCTGCAATGACTGCCTATCTCGGGGGTAGCAAAGCAAGGACTCCCCATGCCCACCGAAAACCCCGCCGCGCTTGATTTCCTGCTCACCCGCCGGTCGCGTCCTGCCAAGACGCTGACCGCCCCGGTTCCAGGCCGCGAGACGTTGCAAACTCTGCTCACCGCCGCCGCGCGGACGCCCGATCATGGCAAGCTGGAGCCTTGGCGCTTCATCGTGCTGGAGAAAGCCGCGCTCACAAGGCTGGCGGAACTGGCCGCAGCACGCGGGGCGGCCTTGGGGATCGACGCTGAGAAGATCGCCAAGGGTCAGGCCCAATTCGCCGATGCAGACCTTGCTGTCGCCGTGATCAGCAGCCCCAAGCCGTCCGACAAAATCCCGCAGATCGAACAGGTCTATTCGGCGGGGGCGGTCTGTCTGGCGTTGCTGAATGCCGCCCTTGCGGCCGGTTGGGGGGCGAACTGGCTGTCGGGCTGGGCCAGCCACGACCGGAGTTTCGTGACGACGGGCCTTGCCCTTGACGATCACGAAACCGTCGCGGGTTTCATCCATATCGGCACGCAAACCAGCGTCCCGCCGGACCGCCCGCGCCCGGATCTTGCCGCCATCACCACATGGGTCAGCGCATGATCTTTCAGGCGTTCTTCGCCGCCCTCGGCCAGCTGCCCGACCCGCGCTTTCGCAGCGTGCTGTTGCGCGGTCTGGGCCTGACCATCGGCCTGCTCTTCGGCTTTTATCTTGTCTTGCGCTGGCTGATCGGGCTGATCTTTTCCGACCCCGTCACCCTGCCATTCTTCGGCGAGGTGACATGGATCGACAGCGCCCTGGGCTGGGGCACGCTGGGGCTGGTCCTGCTGATGTCCGTCTTTCTGATGGTGCCGGTCGCCTCGGCGATCACCGGTCTCTTTCTGGACGAGGTCGCCGACGCCGTCGAGGCAGAGCATTACCCCCACCTGCCCGTGGTCAAGGGCGTGCATTTTCTTGACGGGCTGATGGATTCGCTGGGGTTTCTGGGCGTGCTGATCGGTGCGAATATCGCGGCACTTTTTCTTTATGTGATCTTTCCCTTCGCCGCTCCTTTCATCTTTTACGGGATGAACGGCTATCTTCTGGGGCGGGAGTACTTCCAGCTTGCCGCCATGCGCCGCGAGGGGCGCGAGGGGGCGAAGGCGCTGCGCCGCAAACACAACGCCACGATCTGGGCGGCGGGCTGCCTGATGGCGATCCCGCTGTCGTTTCCGCTGATCAATCTGGTGATCCCGATCCTGGGTGCCGCGACCTTCACCCACCTTTATCACAGGCTTAGTCGCGACTGACCTCGGGGGTGGACATCCGCTCGAACCAGTCGATGTCGCGGACGGATACCGCACCCGACAGCAGCACACCGGCAATCACCGCCCAGATCGGAAACGCAAAGAGGGTCGTGACCTTCGCCTTCTTCTTGAAACTGAAATTCGCAGGCGAAGAGGCATGTGTTCCCGGCACGATCTCGCCCGCCTCGCCTTGGGTTTCAAGCCGCAGGGGCAGGACGATGAAGAAAACGATCGTCCAGATGACGGCGAACAGCACCAGACCGGATACAGGTCCCAAGGGATATTCCTTTCAATAGTCGTCTGACGCGCCCGCATACAGCACGCACCGGCAGCCGCAATGCGTCAAACTTGCTCCAGTTCCACCAGACAGCCGTTGAAGTCCTTGGGGTGCAGGAACAGCACCGGCTTGCCATGGGCGCCGATCTTCGGTTCGCCATTGCCAAGGACGCGCGCGCCTTCCTTTAGCAGATGGTCGCGGGCGGCGAGGATGTCCTCTACCTCGTAGCAGATATGGTGGATGCCGCCCGAGGGGTTCTTGTCGAGAAAGCCTTGGATGGGCGAGGCATCGCCCAAGGGATAAAGCAGCTCGATCTTGGTATTGGGCAGGGTGATGAAGACCACCGTCACTCCATGATCCGGCTCATCCTGCGGCGCGCCCACATCGGCCCCCAGCATGGTGCGATACTGGGCGCTGGCGGCGGCAAGGTCCGGCACGGCGATGGCGACATGGTTCAAACGGCCGATCATGGGGGTCTCCTGTCTTTGGGATGTTATGGCGAATGGTGGAAATTCTGGCAACGGGGTCTGACGTTAAGGAACTGTTCACTCTGTCCTGCTTTGGTCACCGGTGCAGCAACCAGAGGGAAGAATCGCGATGGATGTTCAGGACACATTGCAGCGACAAACGCCAACCGCCCATCGCCCGCTACTGGGGGTGACGGTGCTGGTCGTCGAAGACAGCCGTTTCGCAAGCGAGGCCATTCGCCTGCTCTGCCTGCGATCGGGCGCGCGCATCCGCCGCGCCGACAGTGTCGAGGCGGCACGGCGGCATCTGGCGATCTATCGGCCCACGGTGCTGCTGGTCGATCTGGGTCTGCCGGACGGGTCCGGTCTTGAACTGATTGCGGGGCTGACCGGGGCCACCCCGCGCATCGACGTGATCCTTGGCACCAGCGGTGACGCCGACATGGGGGAACGGGTCATGGCGGCGGGGGCCGACGGGTTCATCCCGAAACCGGTGGACAGCCTCTTGGGTTTCCAGACAGAGATCCTCAAACACCTGCCCGCCGACCGCCAGCCACCCAGCCCGCGCATGGCCCGGGACGAGGTGATCAACCCCGACCCCATCGCCTATCAGGATGATCTGAACCATATCGCGCAGCTCCTGCACGGGGCGACAGGCGACCAGACGCTGAATTACATCACGCAGTTTCTGGGGGGAATCGCCCGCAGCGCGGGCGACCACGATCTCGATGCAGCCGTCACCCGCCTGACCGTCGCGCGCAACACCGGCGGCGACCCTGCCACGGGCGTGGCGGCCCTTGCCGATATGGTGCAGGCACGATTGGCCGCTGCCGGCCCGATCTGATGGGTCAGCTTTCGGGCGGCAGCACGCGCAGGCGCAATTCGCGCAACTGTTCGTTCATCGGCTCGGACGGGGCGCCCATCATCAGGTCTTCGGCCCGCTGGTTCATCGGGAACATGATGACCTCGCGAATGTTGCCGGCATCGGCCAGCAGCATCACGATCCGGTCGATCCCCGCCGCACAGCCGCCGTGGGGCGGTGCGCCATACTGGAAGGCATTGACCATGCCGCCGAACCGCTTGCGCACCTCGTCCTCGCCATAGCCTGCGATCTCGAAGGCCTTGAACATGATCTCGGGGCGGTGGTTGCGGATCGCGCCGGACACCAGTTCATAGCCGTTGCAGGCAAGGTCATACTGAAAGCCCTTGACCTGCAAGGGATCGCCCAACAGCGCCTCCATCCCGCCCTGCGGCATGGAAAACGGGTTGTGTTCAAAGTCGATCTTGCCGGTCTCGGCGTCACGCTCGTAGATCGGGAAGTCCACGATCCATGCGAAAGCGAACCGGTCCTTGTCGGTGAGATTCAGTTCCTCGCCGATGACCGTGCGGGCCTTGCCTGCGACAGTTTCGAAGGCTGACGGCTTGCCACCAAGGAAGAACGCCGCATCGCCGACGCCAAGGCCAAGCTGCTGGCGGATCGCGTCGGTCCGTTCGGGGCCGATGTTTTTGGCCAAGGGACCGGCGGCTTCCATCCCGTCCTCGCCCTCGCGCCAGAAGATATACCCCATTCCGGGCAGACCTTCTTTCTGGGCAAAGGCGTTCATCCGGTCGCAGAACTTGCGGCTGCCGCCTGTCGGCGCGGGGATCGCGCGGATTTCGGTGCCGTCCTGTTCCAGAAGCTTGGCGAAGATCGCAAAGCCCGAGTCGCGGAAGTGGTCCGAGACGACCTGCATCTTGATCGGGTTGCGCAGATCGGGCTTGTCGGTGCCATACCAGAGGGCCGCATCGCGGTAGGAAATCTGCGGCCAGTCCTGCGGTGCATCCACCTTGCGGCCACCGCCGAAGTCCGCAAACACGCCCGCCAGCACCGGCGAGACAGTGTCGAAGACGTCCTGCTGCGTGACGAACGACATTTCCATATCCAGCTGATAGAAGTCGGTGGGCGAGCGGTCGGCGCGCGGGTCTTCGTCGCGGAAGCAGGGCGCGATCTGGAAATACTTGTCGTAACCGCTCACCATGATGAGCTGTTTGAACTGCTGCGGGGCCTGCGGCAGCGCATAGAACTTGCCCGGATGCAGGCGCGAGGGCACAAGGAAATCGCGCGCGCCTTCGGGGGACGAGGCGGTGATGATCGGCGTCTGGTATTCGCGGAAGCCCTTGTCCCACATCCGTTTGCGGATGGATGCCACCACGTCCGAGCGCAGCTTCATATTCGCCTGCATCGCCTCGCGGCGCAGGTCGAGATAGCGATATTTCAGCCGCGTCTCTTCGGGGTATTCCTGATCGCCGAAGACCATCAGCGGCAGTTCCTTGGCAGCACCCAGCACCTCGATCTCGCGGATGAAAACCTCGACCTCGCCGGTGGGGATCTTGGGGTTCACCAGTTCGGGGTCGCGGGCCTTCACCTCGCCGTCGATGCGGATGCACCATTCGGACCGGACCTTTTCGACCTCGGCGAAGGCCGCCGAGTCCGGATCGCACAGCACCTGCGTGATCCCGTAGTGGTCGCGCAGGTCGATGAACAGGATGCCACCGTGGTCGCGCACCCGATTGACCCATCCCGACAGACGGACGGTCTGGCCCACATGGGCTGCGGTCAGGTCGGCGCAAGTATGGCTGCGATAGGCGTGCATGGTCTGGGTCCTCGACGGGGCTGTTCCGGTCGGCCCGATACACCCCTTTGCAGGGCTGGTGTCAACCGCCCGCGATCCAAGTTTCTAGAAACTTGGTCGCCGCGACAGCGTGAAACGGCACGCCGCGTGCCCCATGGCGCAACAGGTGGTTTCCGCACAGCGCAAGCGCCCATCGACAAGGCTGCGGAAAAGCGTTTCGAAGACCGCACAGTGCCAGTGGCACAGCGGCACCGCGCTGACCTCGCCGCGCACGATAGGGTTGTCGTGGATCGCAAAACGCAAGGTCCCCTCGTGCTCGAACCGTCCCGATCCGGCAAAGGTCCAGGCGTGTCGGGCGATGGCCTTCGAGAGCAAGGGCGCCCCCAGCACCGGCGGCAAGACCTGCAGCGCCCGTTGTGCCGCCCGCGGGATCCGGTAGGCCATGATGTAATGCGCCGTGCGCACGCCCGCCTCCCAGGCCAGCGAGGGGGCCATTTCCGGTTCAAGCGCCCGCAGCGCCTGATGCATCCGTGCAGCCGGTCCCTCGGGCATCATGCCCGCGTCCGAGGGCGGCGCAAAGAGACCCGCCGCCGCCATCACCTGATCGCGAAACCGCGCACCGCCCGCCTGTTCCAGCACGGGCAGCAGTTGCAGGATGGCGTTGGGCCCGATCAGCCCCTCTGGCCGGTGGGCATCCTCAGACATCCTCCATCTGTTGCGAGCCACCGCCACAGGCCTTTACCTCGGCCCCGTTGGGCATCTTGAAGGCCGCGCTGCGGGCGACCGCGCGTTCCTTGCCTTGGGCGCGGATCGCGGCGCGGCGCTCGGCGGCTTTGGCGGCCTTGTCGGCGCTGGCTTCCCAATCCTCCATCTGCGCTTCGGCGATGGTGCGGGTTTCGTCGAAATGGAAATCCAGCTTGCCCTTGGATTGCGGCCCCGTATAGCCGACCTTGCCCAGATCATAGAAGGTCCGCGCGAAACCGGCCTTCATGAAGGCCTTGAGGCATCCCAGCAGATAGCGCCGCCGGAACCCCGTGCCGCGCCACGGATAATGGAACAGCGCCTTTTTCATGTAGAACCGGCGGTAGTTGTTCATCACGCCGTCCAGCAATTCGCCCCGGGTCATCGCGGCGGGCTTCATGATCGGGGTGACGAAATTGTAGCGGCTGAAGTCGAAAACCTCGACCTTGTCCTTGAGCTCTTGGAACAGCGGCGTGAAGGGCCAGGGCGTATACATCGCCCAGTTGGCCAGATCGGGCTGCCAGTCCCAGGCCATCTTGTAGGTCTCGTTCAGGGTCTCGGGGGTTTCGTTGTCCAGACCGACGATGAACTGCGCCTCGACCAGAATATCGGCATCGCGCAGCAGGCGGATCGCCTCTTTGTTTTCCTCGACCTTGGTTTCTTTGTTGAACTGGTCCAGCTTCATCTGTGCCGCGGCCTCGGTGCCGAGGCTGACATGCACCAGCCCCGCCTTGCGGTAGAACTTCAGCAGGTCGCGATCGCGGTAGATATCCGTGACCCGCGTGTTGATCCCCCATTTGATGCGGTCGGGCAGACCACGGGCGATCAATTCCTCGCAGAACTGGACGAATTTCTTGCGGTTGATGGTGGGTTCCTCGTCGGCGAGGATGAAAAAGCCGACGCCCTGTTCGTTCACCAGACGCTCGATTTCGTCCACGACCTTCTTGGGATCGCGGACCCGATAATCACGCCAGAATTTCCACTGGCTGCAAAACGAACAGGTAAAGGGACAGCCGCGCGCCATGTTCGGGATCGCCACCCGGGTGTTGAGCGGGATGTAGATATATTTCTCCCACTCCAGAATCGTCCAGTCGGGGTCGATCCCGTCGAGGTCCTTGACCGTGCTGGCGGCTTGGGTCGCAACAATCTCGTCCCCGTCGATGAAGGCAAGACCATGGATCTTGCGCCGGTCGGCGGGCCAGCGGCCATCGCGGACGGCGGTCATCAGTTCGGTGACGATCTCTTCGCCCTCGCCGCGCACGATCACGTCGACCCAAGGGGCCTCGGACAGGACCTGTTTGTACATGAAGGTCGCATGCACACCGCCCAGCACGCGCAGGGCATCGGGGGCATGTTCGCCTGCCAGCTTCAGCACGTCCTCCGCCTTGTAGATCGAGGGGGTGATCGCCGTGACGCCCACCACATCAGGTTGCAGTGCTGCGATTTTCTCGGCCACGACCGCGTCCGAATAATCGTTCGTCATCGCGTCGATAAAGTGGATATCGTCGAAGCCTGCACGGCGAAGCGAGCCTGACAGATAGGCCACCCAGGCCGGTGGCCAGCTGCCCGCAATCTCCGCGCCACCGGACCTGTAATTGGGGTGGACAAACAGAATACGCATGGACTCACTCCTCCTTGTGTCAGGTTTACCTTACACAAGCTGTGTCAGCTAAAATTGACATAGATCAAATCACGTCTGCCCGCGCGTTTGATTTTTCCTGCAATCCAACCCCCAAGGCCCAGCCTGCCCCTTGCGCTGCGGCGTCCCATCCCTATAAGGCACGACAATTTGCAAAATCTGAGGGGCCGCCCATGCCAAAGCGTACCGACATCCAGTCGATCATGATCATCGGCGCGGGTCCCATCGTCATCGGTCAGGCCTGCGAATTCGACTACTCGGGCGCACAGGCCTGCAAGGCGCTGCGCGAGGAAGGCTATCGCGTCATTCTGGTCAACTCGAACCCGGCCACGATCATGACCGATCCGGGCCTCGCCGATGCCACCTATATCGAACCCATCACCCCCGAAATCGTCGCCAAGATCATCGAGAAAGAGCGCCCCGACGCCCTGCTGCCGACCATGGGCGGGCAAACCGGCCTCAATACCTCGCTGGCGCTGGCCGATATGGGCGTGCTGGAAAAATTCGGCGTCGAGATGATCGGCGCCAAGCGCGAGGCCATCGAAATGGCCGAAGACCGCAAGCTCTTCCGCGAGGCGATGGACCGTCTGGGGATCGAGAACCCCAAGGCCACCATCGTCACCGCCCCCAAGGTGAACGGCAAGCGGGACATCAAGGCGGGGCTGGCCCTTGCGCTTGAAGCGCTCGAAGAGATCGGCCTGCCCGCGATCATCCGGCCCGCCTTTACCCTTGGCGGCACCGGCGGCGGCGTGGCCTACAACCGCGAGGAATACGAATACTACTGCCGGTCGGGCATGGATGCCTCGCCCGTGGGGCAAATTCTGGTCGATGAATCACTGCTCGGCTGGAAGGAATTCGAGATGGAGGTGGTGCGCGACAAGGCCGACAACGCCATCATCGTCTGTTCCATCGAAAACGTCGATCCGATGGGCGTGCACACCGGCGACAGTATCACCGTGGCCCCCGCGCTGACGCTGACCGACAAGGAATACCAGATCATGCGCACGCACAGCATCAACGTGCTGCGCGAAATCGGGGTCGAGACCGGCGGGTCCAACGTGCAATGGGCGGTGAACCCCGCGGATGGCCGCATGGTCGTGATCGAGATGAACCCCCGCGTGTCGCGTTCATCCGCGCTGGCGTCCAAGGCGACAGGCTTCCCGATTGCCAAGATCGCGGCGAAACTGGCCGTGGGCTACACGCTGGACGAGCTTGACAATGACATCACCGGCGTCACGCCGGCATCGTTCGAACCCACGATCGACTACGTCGTCACCAAGATCCCGCGCTTCGCCTTCGAGAAATTCGCAGGCTCCGAACCGCATCTGACAACGGCGATGAAATCCGTGGGCGAGGCGATGGCCATCGGCCGCACGATCCACGAAAGCATGCAAAAGGCGCTCGCCTCGATGGAAACCGGGCTGACGGGCTTCGACGATATCGCGATCCCCGGCGCGCCCGACAAGGCCGCGGTGACCAAGGCGCTGGCCCGCCAGACCCCCGACCGCATCCGCGTCATCGCGCAGGCCATGCGCCACGGGCTGACCGATGACGACATCTTCGCCGTCACCAAGTTCGACCCCTGGTTCCTGGCCCGCATCCGCGAGATCGTCGAGGCCGAGGCCCGCATCAAGAAAGACGGCCTGCCAGTGACCGAAGACGGCCTGCGCCAGGTCAAGATGCTCGGCTTCACCGACGCCCGCCTCGCCAAGCTGACCGGCCGGACCGAAGATCAGGTCCGCCGCGCGCGCCACAACCTTGGCGTCACCGCCGTGTTCAAGCGGATCGACACCTGTGCCGCCGAATTCGAGGCGCAGACGCCCTACATGTATTCCACCTACGAAACCCCCGTGATGGGCGATGTGGAATGCGAGGCGCGGCCCTCGAACCGCAAGAAGGTCGTCATCCTTGGCGGTGGTCCGAACCGCATCGGGCAAGGGATCGAGTTCGACTATTGCTGCTGTCACGCCTGTTTCGCCCTGACCGATCAGGGCTATGAAACCATCATGATCAACTGCAACCCCGAGACCGTGTCGACCGATTACGACACCTCGGACCGGCTCTATTTCGAGCCGCTGACGTTCGAGCACGTGATGGAAATCCTGCGGGTCGAGCAGGAAAACGGCACCCTGCACGGCGTGATCGTCCAGTTCGGCGGGCAGACGCCGCTGAAGCTTGCCAATGCCTTGCACGACGCCGGCATCCCGATCCTCGGCACCACGCCCGACGCGATCGATCTGGCAGAGGACCGCGAGCGGTTCCAGGACCTCGTCAACCGTCTGGGCCTGAAGCAGCCCGTCAACGGCATCGCCCATTCCGACGCCGAGGCGCTGGCGATCGCCGATAGCATCGGCTTCCCGCTGGTGATCCGCCCGTCCTACGTGCTGGGCGGCCGCGCGATGGAGATCGTCCGCGATCAGGCGCAGCTGGAACGCTATATCTCGGACGCCGTCGTGGTCTCGGGCGACAGCCCTGTCCTGCTTGACAGCTACCTGTCCGGCGCGGTCGAGGTGGACGTCGACTGCCTGTCGGACGGGCAGAACACCCATGTTGCGGGCATCATGCAGCATATCGAAGAGGCGGGCGTCCATTCCGGCGACAGCGCCTGTTCCCTGCCCCCCCATTCGCTGCCCGATCACATCATCGCCGAGATCCGCACACAGACCGAAAGCCTGGCCCGCGCGCTGAATGTCGTGGGCCTGATGAACGTGCAATTCGCCGTCAAGGACGACGAGGTCTACCTGATCGAGGTGAACCCCCGCGCCTCCCGGACCGTGCCCTTCGTCGCCAAGGCCACCGACAGCGCCATCGCCTCCATCGCCGCGC
>NZ_DAIPIW010000090.1:0-8977 GCF_036770585.1 Yoonia sp.
GCCACGATCTATGGCGACATGGCGGGGGGCTACAATCCGATCAAGGACCTCTACAAGACGCGGGTGTTCGAGGCCGCGCGCTGGCGCAACGCAAACCACCGCGACTGGATGATGGGGCCGGCGGGCGAAGTCATCCCCGTCGCAATCATCGACAAGCCCCCGTCAGCCGAGTTGCGTCCCGACCAGAAGGACGAGGACAGCTTGCCACCCTACGATATCCTTGACGGCATCCTGAAGATGCTGGTGGACGACGAGGCATCCGTCGCCGATTGCGTGGCGGCGGGTTACGACCGCGCCACGGTCAGACGGGTGGAACACCTGATCTATATCAGCGAATACAAGCGCTTCCAGTCCGCGCCCGGCCCGCGCCTGTCCAACCGTGCGTTCTGGCTCGACCGGCGCTACCCGATTGTGAACCGCTGGCGGGATGACAGCTAGAACAGCCGGATCGTTGCGGCTAGACTGCGGATATGGCCCAGAACAAGACCCAAGCGACCCCGGCAAGTGTCGGCGATTTCATCGCCGCCGTCGATCATCCGACCCGTCGCGCGGATGCCGAAACGCTTGATGCGCTTTTCCGCAGGGTCACGGGGTGGCAACCACAGATGTGGGGGCCATCCATCATCGGCTATGGGCAATACCACTATGTCTATGACAGCGGTCGCGAGGGCGACTTTCTCGCGACCGGTTTCAGCCCGCGCAAGGCGAATATCTCGGTCTATATTCTGCCGGGTTATGCGGACTTTCACGATATCCTTGCGCGGCTCGGCAAGCACAAGATCGGCAAGTCCTGTCTTTACATCAACAAGCTCGATGACGTTGACCTGACCGTCCTTGCCGACTTGATCCGCGCCGGGCTCAAGGACCTATCCACGCGATGGCCGCTGCACCCCACCTGACTTCTTTCTCCCAAGACACTCCGGGGTGAGGGGCGGGCAAGGCCCGGCCCGAGGGGCAGCGCCCCTGTCTTGCGCGAAACTGGACAATGCGTGCCCCGCATGATCAAAGCGCCCGCAACAGGAGACGCACCCATGACCACGACCAGATTCGCCCCGTCGCCCACCGGCTGGCTGCATATCGGCAACCTGCGCGCTGCGCTGTTCAACTATGCCATCGCCCGTGGTCAGGGCGGCCGGTTCATCCTGCGGATCGACGATACCGACCCCGAGCGGTCGAAGGATGAATACGTCCAAGGCATCAAGGATGATCTGACCTGGCTCGGGATCACATGGGACCGGATCGAACACCAGTCCGCCCGCATGGACCAGTATCTCGCAGCCAAGCAACGTCTGATCGAGATGGGGCGCCTTTATGAATGCTTCGAGACCCCGACCGAGCTCGATCTCAAGCGCAAGAAGCAGCTCAACATGGGCAAGCCGCCGGTCTATGACCGTGCCGCATTCGGCCTCTCGGACGAGGAAAAGAACAGGTTGCGGGCCGAGCGGGGATCGCACTGGCGTTTCCTGCTGGATCACGCGCGGATCGAATGGACCGACGGGATCATAGGTGACATTTCCATCGACGCGGCCTCGGTCAGCGATCCTGTGCTGTTCAAGAACGACGGCCAGATCCTCTATACGCTGGCGTCGGTGGTCGATGACGTCGAGATGGGGATCACCGATATCGTGCGCGGTTCCGACCATGTCACCAATACCGCGACACAGATCCAGATCATTCAGGCGCTGGGCGGTGCCGTCCCGCGCTTTGCGCACCACTCGCTTCTGACCGGCCCGCAGGGCGAGGCGCTGTCGAAACGCCTTGGAACCCTTGCGCTGCGCGACCTGCGCGCCCGGGGCATCGCGCCACAGGCGGTTCTGTCGCTGATGGCGCGTCTGGGGTCCTCTTATCCGGTGGAATTGCGTGCCAATATCGACGAGGTCGTGGCAGGCTTCGATCTGTCGAAATTCGGCTCGGCCCCGACCAAGTTCGATGCCGCTGATCTGCTGCCACTGACCGCGCGTCATCTGGCGACATTGGATCATGACGCTGTCGCCGAGACACTCCGCGCGGCCGGCGTGCCCGATGACCTCGCCCCTGCTTTCTGGGGTGTCGTGCGTGACAACATCGATACCCTGTCCGATGTGGCCGACTGGTGGGCACTCTTCCGCGACGGGCCCAAGCCGCTGGTCGCGGATGAGGACAGGGACTTCGTGGCCGAGGCTTTTGCCATGCTGCCGCCCTTGCCCTACGGCCCCGAGACATGGGGCGCATGGACGACGGCGGTGAAAGAGGCGACAGGCCGCAAGGGCAAGGGTCTTTTCATGCCGTTGCGCAAGGCAGTGACCGGCCGCGAACGCGGGCCCGAGATGGCGGATGTCATGCCGCTCTTGCAGGTGCGGCCAAAGCTCTAGGCCTTGCTGTTGCATCCGCGCAGACACGGCCCTGCGCTTGCGAAGGTTGCTTTTGACGGCATCGCCTGTCTTTGTGGCCTTCCCAGATGCAACCCAAGGTCCGCCGGATGAGCGATACCGCCAAGCCCCTGCCGCAATCGCAGGCCAAGTTCACGCAAGGCAGCCTGTTCCGCCATATCTCTGTCATGTCGCTGACCTCGTCGGTGGGGCTGATGGCGGTGTTCCTTGTCGATTTCGTCGACATGATTTTCATCTCGATGCTGGGCAAGGCGGAACTGGCGGCGGCGGTGGGCTATGCCGGTGCGGTGCTGTTCTTCACGACCTCCTTCGGGATCGGCATGGCGATTGCCGCGGGTGCCCTTGTCGCCCGGGCACTTGGTGCCAGCGCGGCGGAAGAGGCGCGCCGCAGGGCCACGAACGCGCTGATCTACGGTGTGGTCTTCGGTGCCCTTTTCGCGGCAGCGGTCTGGTTCAATCTGTCCTTCTTTGTCGGCCTTTTGGGTGCCACCGGCGAGACCCATGACCTCGCCGTCCATTATCTGCAGATCATCGTGCCGTCGCTGCCCTTTCTGATGGTCGGCATGATCGGTGGCGCGATCCTGCGGGCGCATGGCGATGCGCGCCGCGCGATGATGGCGACGATCTGGGGCGGGCTGGTGAATGCGGTGCTGGACCCGATCCTGATCTTCGGTCTCGACCTCGAACTGACGGGCGCAGCGCTAGCCAGCGTGGCAGCGCGTCTTGCCATCGCAGTGACGGCCCTGATCCCATTGATCCGCAGCTACGGCGGGTTTGACCGCCCCACCGCGTCGAGCCTGACGATCGACCTGCGGCCCATCGTGGCAATCGCCTTCCCCGCGATCCTGACCCAGCTTGCCACGCCCATCGGGCAGGCCTACGTCACCCGCGCCATGGCGGAATACGGCGAAGAGGCCGTCGCGGGCATGGCCATTGTCGCGCGGATGACACCCGTGGGCTTCGGGATCATCTTCGCCTTGTCCGGTGCCATCGGACCGATCATCGGGCAGAATGCGGGGGCGGGATTGAATGACCGCGTCCGTCGCGCCTTCAGGGAAGGACTTCTGTTCACGGCCATCGTGGTCGTGGTGGTCTCGACACTCTTCTTTCTGGCCCGGCCCGGGATCGCCTATCTCTTCCAGTTGGAAGAAGGGGTGGCCCTGACCATCGTCTTTCTCTTTGCCGGACCGCTGTCGCTGATGTTCTTTTTCAACGGGGTGATCTTTGTGGCCAATGCCGCCTTCAACAACCTGCGGCACCCATTCTATTCGACGGTGGTGAACTGGGGGCGGCATACGCTGGGCACGATCCCCTTCGTCATCGTCTTTGGCGGATGGTTCGGCGCGCCCGGTGTGCTGATCGGCCAATATGTCGGGGGCGCTGTCTTTGCCGTGATCGCGATCTTGTTGGCGCGACGGGTGATCGCCGCGCAAGACGGAATGTCCGAACCCGAGCCTTTCGCACGTCAGGCCCGTCTCTTCAGCCTTCTGCACCACCGCCGATAGGGCCGTTCGACCAGCGATGCGTCATTCCCTTGCGCGCAAGACCTGCGCCGGACGCGCGCCGAGTGGGCGCCATGCAAAGGCGAGCCCCGCCGCAGTGGTTGCAAGGACGCCGCCACCGACGATCAGCAAGGCATTGCCCCAGATCACCCGATAGCTGGTATCCATGATGAAGGTCGACACCGCCCAGCCGCCTAGGATGCCTGCCGCCAGTGCCACGACACCCGCCGCCAGACCGATGATCGCGGCCCTCAGCGTGAAGCTTGCGATGATGCGGCTGCGCGGTGCGCCGATCGTCTTGAGCACGGCGGATTCGAACGTGCGCGCCCGCTCGCCCGCGGCGGCGGCACCGATCAGCACCAAGAAGCCCGTCACCAGCGTGATCAACGCGCCATAGCGGGTCGCCGCCGATATGCCGCCGACCAGATCGATGACCTGATCGATGGCGTCGCGGATACGGATCGCGGTGATATTGGGATAGGCGGTCGCAAGGTCGCGGAGGATCTGCGCCTCGGCCTCTTCCTCGGCATAGACGGTCGAGATCCAGCTATGCGGCGCACCGGCCAGCGCGCTCTGGTTCATGGCAAGGACAAAGCCGATGCCCGCATCCTCCCAACTGACTTCACGAAAGCTGGTCACCTCGGCGGTGATGTCGCGGCCCAGCACGTTCACGGTCATCATGTCGCCAAGCTGCAGGCCCATCTCGGCGGCTTCCCCTGCCGAGAAACTGATCTGCGGTGGACCGGAATAGCCTTCGGGCCACCATGCCCCGTCGGTCACCACCGTTCCGCCCGGCTGCGCATCGGCATAGGTGATGCCGCGGTCGCCGCGTGTGGTCCAATGGCCGTTCGTCACCTCTTCGGCGGGCTGGCCGTTGATCTGGGTGATGATGCCGCGCAGCATCGGTGCTGTATCGACCCGGGCCACGGCCGGATCATCGGCGAGCCGCGCGCGAAAGCCGTCGATCTGGTCGGGCTGGATGTCGACGAAAAAGTAGCTTGGGGCGACCTCGGGCAGGTCATCGGCAAAGGCGCTGCGCAGGTTGCCGTCGATCTGGCCGACGGCGGCAAGAACGGTCAGGCCAAGCCCCAAGGACAAGACAACCGATGTTGTCTCACCCCCGCGCGCGCCGATCGCGCCAAAGGCCAGCCGCAGGGCAGGGCGGCCACGGGCGGGCTTGCGGAAACGCCGCGCGACCCAGCGGATCCCGACGGCTGCAACAACCAGCATGGCAAGTGCCGCAATGATCCCGCCTGCCGTCCAGAGCGTCAGAAACACCGTCCCCGAGAACCACATCGCGCTGCCGATCAACAAGCCGACAAGTGCTGTGATGGCCACCAGAAAACGGGGGTGCGGCAGGCCGCCGCCGGCAGCGGCCGCATCACGGAACAGGGTTGCTGCGCGAATATCCTCGGTCCTGGACAGCGGCCAGAGCGTGAAGACAAGGGCCGCAAGCAAGCCGTAGACCGCCGCCTCGAACAGCGGGGCGGGGTAGATGGCGAAAACGGCAGGGATAGGCAGGCGTGCCTCGATCAGCGGGGCAAAGAGCACCGGCAGGCCGCCACCCAGCACAAGGCCAAGCACAATGCCCAAGAGGGTCAGAATACCCACCTGAATGAAATAGGTGTGAAAGATCGTGGCACGGGTGGCACCCAGCGTCTTGAGCGTCGCGATCACGCCGGTCTTGCCCGCAAGATAGGCGCGGACCGCGGCGGAGACGCCCACCCCGCCCACGGCAAGCCCCGAAAGTCCCACGAGGATCAGAAACGCCCCGATCCGGTCAACGAATTGCGCCGCACCCCCAGCACCGCGCCTGCTGTCCCGCCAGCGCAACCCGCTGTTGCGGAACTGGTCTTCGGCGCTGGTTTCCAGTGCCTCAAGGTCGGCACCGCCGGGCAGGTCCAGTCGGTATTGCGTCGAAAAGAGCGTGCCTTCTTCGATCAGGCCCGAATTGGCAAGGTCGTCAGTCAGCACGATCGTGCGCGGCCCAAGGCCAAAGCCGCCTGCGGAGTTGTCGGGGTAACGCTCTAGTATTGCGCGCAGGGTGAAGTCCTGCTCGCCCAGCCGAAAGGTATCGCCTGCAACCAGCCCCAGCCGGTCGGCAAGGACAGGTTCCATGACGCCGCCGAAATCGGCAAGTGCTGCCTCCAGCGGGATTTCGGGCGAAAGCTGCACCGCGCCGATCAGCGGATAAAGATCGTCAACGGCGCGGACCTGCGTCAACCCGCGTTCCGTTGTCCCGTCACGCGCGACGACAACCATGGACCGGAAATCGACCGTCTCCGAGACCTGATCGGCGATGCTGTTCAGCCAGTCCAGCTCGTCTTCCCGCGCAAAGCGGTAGGTGAATTCCACCTCGGCATCGCCACCCAAAAGTGCCGCGCCATCGCGTTTCAATCCGGCCTCGATCCCCGCACGCACGGTGCCGACAGCGGCAATGGCCGCGACACCCAAGGCAAGACAGGCCAGAAACACGCGAAACCCGCGCAGGCCCCCGCGCAACTCGCGAAAGGCAAATCGTGTCGCGATCCGAAGGCTCATTCCGCGGCCTTCGCCATGGCGGTATCGACGCGCCCGTCGCGCAGGCGGATCACACGGTCGCAGCGTTGCGCAAGCTCGTTGGAATGGGTCACCATGATCAGGGTCGCCCCGTGCCTGTCGCGCAGATCGAACAACAGGTCGATGATCGCCTGACCGTTGGTTTCATCAAGGTTCCCCGTCGGTTCGTCCGCCAGCAACAGACGCGGACGCGGGGCCGAGGCGCGGGCAAGGGCCACGCGTTGTTGTTCGCCGCCAGACATCTGGCTGGGGTAATGGTCGATCCGGTCGGCAAGGCCCACAGCCCTAAGTTCGGCCTCTGCACGGTCGAAGGCATCGCGGGCACCGGCCAGTTCCAGCGGGGTCGCGACGTTTTCCAGCGCCGTCATCGTCGGGATCAGGTGGAAAGACTGAAAGACCACCCCCATATTGTCTCTACGAAAGAGGGCAAGCTGGTCCTCGTTCATCGCGGTCAGATCCTGCCCCAGCGCGGTAATTGTCCCCGATGTCGCCTGTTCCAGCCCGCCCATCAGCATCAGGAGAGATGATTTGCCCGACCCGCTAGGCCCGATCAGCCCCAAAGTCTCGCCGCCTGCCACCTCAAGCGAGATGTCGTGCAGGATGTCCACCCGCCCGGCGTTTCCGTCGAGCGACAGGCTGGCGTTGGTGATGGAAAGGACGGGTGCGGTCATTGGTGCGGCCTCTGATCGGGTCAGGTCTCTTGCATATGGGGTCGTTTGTGGCAGTGCCAAGCTGGCCGCCGTGCTTTTGATCTCTTCTACGGCGGTCCATGCCGAAAAGATCACGATTGCCGCCTTCGGCGACAGCCTGACGGCGGGTTACGGGCTTTCGCAGGGTGACGGATTTGTCCCGCAGTTGCAGGCGTGGCTGGATGCCGAAGGGATCGATGCCTCGGTGATGAACGCAGGCGTGTCCGGTGACACCACGGCAGGCGGGCTTGCGCGGATCGGCTGGACGCTGACGCCGGACGTGGACGCCATCATCGTGGCCTTGGGTGGAAACGACTATTTGCGCGGGGTGGATCCGGCGGTCAGCAAGGCCAACCTTGATGCCATCCTCGCAGAGGCGCAGGCCGCCGGGGTCGAGACGCTGCTGGTCGGCCTGTCAGTGGGTGGCAACTACGGACAGGACTACAAACAGGCCTTCGAGGGGATGTATGCCGAGCTTGCGGCGAAATACGACATACCGCTCTTTGCGGACTTTGCTGCGGGGATCAGGGCCGAGGTGGGAATGGCGGACGGGATGACCAGATTTCTGCAATCCGACGGCATCCACCCCAACACCGAAGGTGTGACGCTGATCGTCGCGGCCATGGGGCCCGCGGTCGCCGATCTGGTGGCAGCGGCTCGGTAGCATGCGCCGCCGCGCGGTCCTGACGCTTTTCGCGGTCAGGGGTGACCGGCGGACGCCGTCTTTCGCGTCCGCCGGCATGTCTTCAGTCTTGTCCGGTCAGTTTGCCAGAGCCAGATTGACGGCGCTTTCGCGTCCGTCGCGGCCCGCTTCGATATCGAAGGTGACTTTCTGATCGTCACGAAGCGTCGTCAGTCCCGCACGTTCGACGGCAGAGATATGGACGAAAACGTCCTTGCTGCCGCCATCAGGCGCGATAAAGCCGAAGCCCTTCGTCGTGTTGAACCATTTTACGGTGCCAGTAGCCATTCTGCGTTCCTTCTCGAGTACCGCTCGCGAGAGTGCAGCGGCTTGGCGCGGTCAAACGGATCGGTGGACTGGGCCAGAGGAGCGGACAGTGGTCGTCAGATTAACGTTGCTGTGACATTATGACACATATGTCAATAATTTCAAGCCACGTTGCCTGTCACTTTTGGTTTACAGAGCCCGCTCCGTAGCCGGTTCAGACCAGCGCGAGGTTGATCGCGGCTTCGCGGCCGTCGCGGCCTTTTTCGAGGTCGAAGCTGACTTTCTGGTTGTCTTGCAGGCCGGTCAGGCCGGAACGCTCGATTGCGGAGATGTGGACGAAGACGTCCTTGCTGCCGCCGTCAGGCGCGATAAAGCCGAAGCCTTTTGTTGTGTTGAACCATTTCACGGTGCCAGTAGCCATCGTGTTTTCCTTTGTTTTCAATGCTGTCCGCGTGATTGCGACAGCGCGGCTTAGTCAGTGCAAGATCGATGGACTGTAGCCGAAAAGGAAGACAGTGGGTCGAGTTGGATAACGTCTGCACCCCCCACATGGGGGCGATGCGCCAAAAAAGCAAGGGAAATCGCGCAGGCGGCACAGCGGCGGCATCACGTCGGCAATACGTCGGGCATGGCGGCGCGGTGCCGAAGGGCCGCGTTAACCCGTTGGTGAGAGAGTGGCCTTCTTTCCCGAAAGGACTGCCCATATCTGATACTGAAATGCGCCGCGCTGTCGACCGGTTGTATGAACGCCAGCAGGCCGCAATCGAGGCGGCCAAGCCGAAACCGAAACCGCCCCTGACCCCGCACCCAGCGGTTGGCCCGCGAAAAGGTGTTCCGCTATCTGGCCGAGGAAATGTGAACAGGCGTGCAAAATTGACCCCGTAGCGGGTTAATCGGCGTCTAAAAATG
>NZ_DAIPIW010000091.1:0-8915 GCF_036770585.1 Yoonia sp.
AGTTACCCCACAGCGACCTCAACGCTGCGCGTCTACCAATTCCGCCACGACCGCATCTTCATAGCTGGTAGCTGCGCGCACTCTTAGACGAGGCCTTTTGGGATGCCAAGAGGGAAAAGAGCCTCTTTTCAACTGATCCCTGCCCCGCTACCCAAGCGGCATGGTGGAATGGATCACAACCGACGCGCTGACCCCTTACGAAGAGGCGCTGGCCTTCATGGAAGCCCGTGTCGCGGGGATCATCGCAGGTGATGCTGACGAATGTGTCTGGCTGTTGGAGCACCCGCCGCTTTATACCGCCGGCACCTCGGCAAAACCGCAAGACCTGGTCGATCCCGACCGCTTTCCGGTCTACGAGGCGCGGCGCGGCGGCGAATACACCTACCACGGCCCGGGCCAACGGGTCGTCTATGTCATGCTGAACGTGGGCAAGCGCGGCCATGACGTGCGCCGTTTCGTGCAGGACCTCGAAGCCTGGGTAATCGCCACGCTTGCGACCTTCAACATCACGGGCGAAATCCGCGACGGACGTATCGGTGTCTGGGTGCAGCGCCCTGAACGGCCGCGCAGCGCCAATGGCACGATCGCCGAGGACAAGATTGCAGCCATCGGCATCCGTCTGCGCAAATGGGTGTCGTTTCACGGGATCTCGATCAACGTCGAGCCCGACCTGACCCATTTCGACGGCATCGTGCCATGCGGTATCCGCGACCATGGGGTGACATCGCTGGTCGATCTGGGGTTGCCCGTCGGGATGGATGATCTGGACGTCGCCCTGAAAGCGACGTTCGACGATATCTTCATGACGTCAACGACTTAGAGATCGGCGTTGAATTCCGCGACAAGAAAGGCCACGACGGCTGACAGGGCCTCTGTCTGCGACCCGCCATCCGACAACGCCTGTTCGTAGATGTGCCTTTGTTGATCGGCGCTGGTGCCGTCTTTCATGATTTGCCGCGCGGCGGTCACTTCGTCCACGCAGTCCAGCATCTGCGCATCTTCGGCGATCAGCTCCAATATCTCGTCCAGCGCCTGCGCGAACGGGATCATCTTGCGACGGCCGAAATCGATCAGCCCTTCGCTGACGCCATAGCGCTGCGCCCGCCAGCGGTTCTCCTGGATCAAGAAGTTCTCGACCACCCGCCAGCCGAAACCTTCCATCGACTTGCGCCATAGCATCCGCGTCAGACATTGCGTCAGGGCTGCGAGGGTCAGCGTCACCTCCATCCGCGGGGCGACATCGCAGATGCGGGATTCGATCGTGGGGAACTTGGCCGAGGGGCGCAGGTCCCACCAGATTTTCGAGGCATCCTCGATCAGCCCGAGGTCGACCAGCAGGTTCACGGTGGACGAAAACTGCTCCCATCCGGTCATGTAGGGCGGCAGCCCCGTGCGGGGCAGATTGTCGAAGACGGTCAGCCGATAGGAATTCAGCCCCGTGTCCTGCCCCTGCCAGAAAGGCGAGGAGGCCGAAAGCGCGTGCAGATGCGGCAGGAAGTATTTCAGCTGGTTGACCAGACTGATGCGCATTTCCTTGTCGGGAATGCCGACATGCACATGCATCCCGCAGATCAGCATCCGGCGCGCGACCCCGGCAAGATCCTTGCGCAACTGGTTGTAGCGTTCCTTGTCGGTGTGAGGCTGGTCCTTCCAGTCCGCGACCGGATGGCAGGAGGCGGCAATCGGCGCCAGCCCGTAGTCGGCCGCATGTTTGGCCACAGTGCGGCGCAGATGGCGCAGATCCTTGCGCGCCTCGGCGATGGTCTTTCAGACATGGGTGCCGATCTCGATCTGGCATTGCAGGAATTCGGGGCTGACCTGTTCGTCGAGATCGGCCTTGCAGGCCGCGATCAGGCCATCGGGCGCCTTGGCAAGAGCCAGCGTTTCGCGATCGACCAGAAGATACTCTTCTTCGATGCCGATGGTGAATGGTGGTGCTTCCTGCATGCCGAACTCCTTCACTTTCCAGACAGCCTAGCAAGCGGCATCGGACCTGTCAGCGGCGAAGGCCATATCGGGGGCAAGTTCACGGGGCCTGCGCCAAATTAACTCATTCCGGAACCCGCATCCGACATTGCCCCATTGCGCGCAACCCTCTAGAACGTCCGGCAACAGATGCCGTGCAATGACTCGGCGTCCGCGAAAGTAGCCAATACGAGGAGAGCCACATGGCAGACGCAGCCATCCACGGCGACGACCATCACGACGAGCGGGGCTTCTTCACCCGCTGGTTCATGTCGACCAACCACAAGGACATCGGGATCTTGTATCTTTGGACCGCTGGTGTCCTTGGGTTCATCTCGGTCGCATTCACGGTCTACATGCGGATGGAGCTGATGCACCCCGGCGTGCAGTACATGTGTCTGGAAGGCGCACGCCTGACAGCCGCCGCCGCCGGCGAGTGCACACCGAACGGTCACCTGTGGAACGTGCTGATCACCTACCACGGCATCCTGATGATGTTCTTCGTCGTCATCCCGGCCTTGTTCGGTGGCTTCGGCAACTACTTCATGCCGCTGCAGATCGGCGCCCCCGACATGGCCTTCCCGCGCCTGAACAACCTGTCCTATTGGATGTTCGTGGCCGGGGCGTCACTTGGTGTCGCCTCGATGCTGGCACCGGGTGGCAATGGTCAGGCAGGATCCGGCGTGGGCTGGGTGATGTATGCGCCGCTGTCCACGTCAGAGGCGGGCATGTCGATGGACCTTGCGATCTTCGCCGTGCACCTGTCCGGCGCATCGTCCATCCTTGGCGCGATCAACATCATCACGACCTTCCTGAACATGCGGGCCCCGGGCATGACTCTGCACAAGGTGCCGCTCTTTGCATGGTCGATTTTCGTGACCGCCTGGATGATCCTTCTGGCCCTGCCCGTTCTGGCGGGTGCCATCACCATGCTGCTGATGGACCGGAACTTCGGTTTCGGCTTCTTCCAGCCCGATCAGGGCGGTGACCCGATCCTGTATCAGCACATCCTGTGGTTCTTCGGTCACCCCGAAGTCTACATCATCATCATCCCCGCCTTCGGCATCATCAGCCACGTGATCGCAACCTTCTCGCGCAAGCCGATCTTCGGCTATCTGCCCATGGTCTATGCGATGGTCGCCATCGCCGTCTTGGGCTTCGTCGTCTGGGCGCACCACATGTACACGGTCGGCATGTCGCTGACCCAGCAGAGCTACTTCATGCTGGCCACGATGGTCATCGCCGTGCCGACGGGCGTGAAGATCTTTTCGTGGATCGCAACCATGTGGGGCGGTTCGGTCGAGTTCCGCGCGCCGATGCTTTGGGCACTGGGGTTCCTGTTCCTGTTCACCGTCGGCGGCGTCACCGGGATCGTTCTCAGCCAAGCCGGTGTCGACCGTGTCTATCATGACACCTACTACGTGGTTGCGCACTTCCACTACGTCATGAGCCTTGGGGCGGTCTTCGGCATCTTCGCGGGGATCTACTTCTACCTGCCCAAGATGGCCGGTCGCATGTATCCCGAATTCTGGGCCAAGGTGCACTTCTGGATGATGTTCGTCGGTGCCAACCTGACCTTCTTCCCGCAGCACTTCCTGGGACGTCAAGGCATGCCACGTCGCTACATCGACTATCCCGAAGCCTTCGCTTACTGGAACTATGTCTCCAGCTGGGGGGCCTTCCTGTCCTTCGCCTCGTTCCTGCTGTTCATCGGGATCATCTTCTACACGCTGACCCGCGGTGCCCGTGTGACCGAGAACAACCCATGGAACGAATATGCCGATACGCTGGAATGGACACTGCCATCCCCGCCGCCCGAGCATACGTTCGAAACGCTGCCCAAGCGCGAGGACTGGGACAAACACCACGCGCATTGACGCGTCCCCGGATCGGAAAAGAAAGCCCCCGCCTTGGCGGGGGCTTTGTCTTTTGCGCCAACAGATTGCGACCAAGCGTCTGGCCCTTCCAAGCCGAATTGACGCGCGCGGGATAGCGGATAGATAAAGCACCATGCCCTACGAATGGAGCCCGAAACCCGACGCCGAAGACAGCCAATGGCAGCTGAGCCTTTGGCCCTACCGCTCGCTGTTGCGCAAGGACTTCGTGATCTTCATCGGGGCGACGGCTGCGCTGGTGTCGCTGCCTCTTTTGTCGGTCCTGGGGCAGCCTGTGCTGTGGGGGCTGCTTCCGTTCTTTCTGATGATGCTTGCGGGCGTCTGGTTTGCGCTACATGTCAGTTACAGGCGCGGCGAGGTGCTTGAAGAACTGACCGTC
Organism: Yoonia sp.; assembly: GCF_036770585.1. GTDB lineage: Bacteria > Pseudomonadota > Alphaproteobacteria > Rhodobacterales > Rhodobacteraceae > Yoonia. The sequence continues at coordinate 4,240 of NZ_DAIPIW010000091.1, forward strand.
GACCGGACCCATGCCGCCCTCGTGCGCCACAACCCCAAAGGCGACAGGCAGGAATGGCACGCGAACCGCTATTGGGTCACGGTGCACCTGCATCCAAAGGGCGGCCCGGTCGAGAACTACATCACCCTGCGCGGCGGCGACCGCGAGGTCGAGATCGGCGCATTCCTCGATGCGGCCGAGCGGGTGACGCTTTACAATGAACTGAAAGGGGCCTTCCGGCAGGGCTAGCCCAGCCGATCTTTCACCATGGGTCCGGCTTTGCCGAAATCCATCTGGCCGGTGTATTTGCCTTTGAGCGTGGCCATCACCTTGCCCATGTCGCGGATGCTGGTCGCGCCGACATCGGAGATCGCGGCGTCGATGGCCTTGGCGACCTCTTCCGAGGTCAGTTGCTTTGGCAGGAATTCCTCGATCACCTTGACCTCGGCGAGTTCCTTTTCCGCCAGTTCGATCCGCCCGCCCTCTTCATAGGCGCGCGCGCTTTCCTGGCGTTGTTTCACCATCCGGCCCATGATGGCCAGCACGTCGTCGTCGGTGACGCCGACTGCCTCTTCGCCGGTCCCGCGCAAGGCGATATCCTTGTCCTTGATCGCCGCATTGATCAGGCGCAGCGTCGAAAGCCGGTCGGCTTCCTTGGCGCGCATTGCATCCTTCAGGGCCGCATTGACCCTTTCGCGCATGTCCATGAATGTATCCCACGTTTCCCTCGAGCGAGTGCGGAACATAGTGCCCTCGACCCGCGCTGACAAGGTTTTCATCGGGTCAACCCGGGCGCGTCCCGGGGGGCCGGATACGGCCTTGACCCCCAAGGCGGACACCCTTAAACCCAGCGCAATTTGACCGAACGGAGTATGGCCATGGCGCAGAAACCGACAGCATGTTTGGCACTTGCGGATGGCACGATCTTCTACGGGATCGGCTTTGGTGCGACAGGCGAAACGGTGGCCGAACTGTGCTTCAACACCGCGATGACCGGCTATCAAGAGATCATGACCGATCCCTCCTATGCGGGCCAGATCGTCACCTTCACCTTCCCGCATATCGGCAATACCGGCGTGAACCCCGAAGACGACGAAACCGCCGATCCGGTGGCCGCGGGGATGGTCGTCAAATGGGACCCGACCCTGGCCTCGAACTGGCGCGCCACCGAAGAGCTGACCGCATGGCTGACCAAGCGCAACCGCATCGGCATGGGTGGTGTCGATACACGTCGCCTGACGCGGGCGATCCGCCAGCAGGGTGCGCCGCATGTGGCGATGGCGCATGATCCCGACGGCAACTTCGATATCGAGGCGCTGGTCCGCGCGGCGCGCGGTTTTTCGGGGCTGGAGGGGTTGGACCTCGCCAAGGATGTGACATGCGCGCAAAGCTATCACTGGAACGAGATGCGGTGGGCCTGGCCCCTGGGCTACAGGCCGCAGACCGATCCCAAGCACAAGGTCGTTGCCATCGACTACGGCGCCAAACAGAATATCCTGCGCTGTCTGGCAAGTGCCGGTTGCGACGTGACCGTCCTTCCGGCGACCGCAACGGCCGAGGATGTGCTGGCGCTGAACCCTGACGGCGTGTTTCTGTCGAACGGCCCGGGCGATCCTGCGGCGACCGGGGCCTATGCCGTTCCGATGATCAAGGGTGTTCTCGATGCCAACCTGCCGGTCTTTGGCATCTGCCTTGGTCATCAGATGCTGGCCCTTGCCCTTGGGGCCAAGACGATCAAGATGAACCACGGCCACCACGGCGCAAACCATCCCGTCAAGGATATGGAAACCGGCAAGGTCGAGATCACCTCGATGAACCACGGGTTCACCGTCGACAGCCAAAGCTTGCCTGCGGGTGTCGTGGAAACGCATGTCTCGCTGTTCGACGGCAGCAATTGCGGTATCCGCATGGCGGACAGGCCGGTGTTTTCGGTGCAATACCACCCCGAGGCCAGCCCCGGACCGATGGACAGCTACTATCTTTTCGAACGCTTCGCCGAAGCGATGCGTGCCTAAGCCTACTCGGCTGCCTCGACCGCCTGCGCATCCAGCTTCAGTCTGGTGATAAAGGCTTTCGAGATGTGGTCCCGCAGGGCCTGATCGGCGGCCTCGCCGTCTCCGGCCTCGATCGCGGCGACGATGGCCGCATGTTCCTTCAGCGTCTGATCCCCCCGCCCTTCTGCCGCGATCGAGGTCGTGGCAAGCAAGGCCATCGACCGGTGCACAAGGTCAAGCTGCTGCACCAGAAAGCGATTGTGCGACGCTAGATGGATCTGTTTGTGAAAGCGCCGGTTGGCACGGCTCAGCGCGTCGGGGTTGCCGACTAGCCCCTTGTCATCTTCCAGCATGTCGCGCAGCACCTTGATCTCTTCGGGTGTCGCATGGCGCGCCGCCAGACGCGCGGCCAAGCCTTCAAGTTCACCGCGCACGACGTAAAGTTCCGAAAGCTGCGAATGATCCAGCGAGGCGACGATCAGCGACCGCCCGTCGCGGGTCAGCAGCGACTGCGTCTCGAGCCGCTGCAAGGCTTCGCGGATCGGCGTCCGCGAGACACCGAAACGCTCGGCCAGTTCACTTTCGACGAGACGGTCGCCGGGCTTGTAGATATGGCTGTCGATCGCTTCGAGGATCAGCGCATAAGCGTCTTTTTGATTGGCGCGGTGGTCGTGCATCGGGTGTTCCTTTGGTCTGGGACAGACAATACGACTGTAAGGCCCGCCCGATCAAGGCAAAGCGATTGCGTCGCGATTTGCTGCGGCCTAGGTTGCTGCCATGGTCGCGAAATACTTTTCACATGTCGAAACATGGGTCTTCGACCTCGACAACACGCTTTATCCGCCTTCCGCGAACCTCTTCGGGCAGATGGACCTGCGGTTTTCCAATTATGTCCAGCGACTGACAGGATTAGAGGCTGACGCAGCGCTGCGGCTTTGCCACGACTACTGGGATAGCTATGGTTCGACCCTGATGGGGTTGATCGAACATCACGACGTCGATCCGCATCATTTTCTGGCCGATGTGCACGACATCGACATTTCCCACCTCGCAGAAGACGAAAGGCTGACGGATGCTCTGCGCGGTCTCAAGGGGCGCAAGATCGTCTATACCAACGGATCGGAAAACCACGCCAAGCGGGTGCTCGCCAAGCGTGGCCTGACGCAGCAGTTCGATGCGGTCTACGGGGTCGAACACGCCCAGTTCGCAGCCAAACCGACCGAGGGTGCCTTTGCCCGCGTCTTCACCATGGACGGGCTGGATACCACGAAGGCCGCAATGATCGAGGACGAGGCACGCAACCTGCGGGTGCCGCATGCCTTGGGGATGCGGACCGTGCATGTCCACCGCCCCAAGAGCAACGATGATTTCGTGCACCACCACAGCGATGATCTGACGGATTTCTTGTCGCAGGTGGTGCGCTGACCCTTTCCGCCAGCGCGGCTGCGGCATATGTCGGAAACATGAAACGACAGACGACCGATATCGTGATTGCCGGTGGTGGCGTGGCCGGGCTGGCAGCCGCCGCGGCCTTTGGCACGGCGGGCTTCAATGTCACGATCATCGACCCGACCCCCCCTGTGACTGTCGGCGATCAGGACGGATCGGACCTGCGCACCACCGCCTTCCTGCAACCGGCACAGCGGTTTCTGGAAACGGCGGGCCTCTGGTCGAAACTGGCCGCCCATGCGGCGCCGCTTCAGATCATGCGGATCGTCGATATCGGCACGGAAAAACCCGTCACCCGCGACTTTGACGCCGCCGATATCTCGGACCTGCCCTTCGGCTGGAACCTGCCCAACTGGCTTTTGCGGCGCGAGATGGTGGCCCGGCTGGCAGAGCTGCCAAACGTCGATTTCCGCGCCGGGGTGGGCTTTCGTGCGATGCTGGCGCGCACATCCGAGTTGATCGTGACGCTGAGCGACGGATCACAGCTTGCAGCCAAGCTGTTGATCGGGGCCGATGGCCGGAACTCGGCGGTGCGGCAGGCGGCCGGGATTGGCGCGAAGACCATGCGCTACGGGCAGAAGGCCCTGACCTTCGCCGTCACGCATGACGCCCCGCACGACAACGTCTCGACCGAAATCCACCGCAGCGGCGGGCCGTTCACGCTGGTGCCCCTGCCCGATCATGATGGCAAGCCCTGCTCTGCGATCGTCTGGATGGACAAGGGCGCCGAGGTCAACCGCCTCGCCGCCTTGGACGCGGACACCTTCGAGACCGCCGCCAACGACCGATCGGGCTTTCTTTATGGGCCGCTCAGACTTGCGACGCGGCGTATGGTCTGGCCGATCATCAGCCAGATCGCCGACGAACTGGTGGCACCGCGGACCGCGCTTGTCGCCGAGGCCGCCCATGTGATGCCGCCCATCGGCGCGCAGGGGCTGAACATGTCATTGCGGGATCTGTCATGCCTTCTGGACCTCGCCACTGCCAAGCCAGTGCATCTGGGCGATCCGAAGATGCTGGCAACCTATGCGCGCCAAAGGCATCCCGATATCAGGCTGCGTGTCACGGGCATCGACGCACTGAACCGCGCGTCCATGGCGGGACGTCCGCTGGCGCAGAGCTTGCGGACCAAGGGGATCGAGGCGCTCTATGGTGCGGCACCCGTCCGCCGGACCCTGATGAACCTTGGGTTGGGCGCGGGCTAGGTCACGCACTCATAAAAGTGTAGCGGCGTTTGAGGATTGCTGATTCACT
>NZ_DAIPIW010000020.1:0-36569 GCF_036770585.1 Yoonia sp.
GCACCTGCGGCAGATCGACCGCACCATCCGCCTGCTGGCCATTCTCGACCACCGCGATCAGTGTCCGCCCCACCGCCAGTCCCGACCCGTTCAGCGTATGCAGGAATTGCGGCTTGCCGCCCTCGGCCGGTTTGTAGCGCGCGTTCATGCGCCGGGCCTGATAATCGCCGCAGACCGAGACCGAGCTGATCTCGCGGTAGGTGTTCTGCCCGGGCAGCCAGACCTCGATATCGTGGGTCTTGGTGGCACCGGCGCCCATATCGCCCGCGCAAAGCACGACCGTGCGGTAAGGCAGGTCCAGCTTTTCAAGGATGCCTTCGGCGCAACGGGTCATGCGGGCATGTTCGGCCTCGCTGTCCTCGGGGCGGGTGACGCTGACCATCTCGACCTTTTCGAACTGGTGCTGGCGCAGGATGCCGGATGTGTCACGGCCCGCGCTGCCTGCTTCCGAGCGGAAGCACTGGGTATGCGCGACATAACGGCGGGGCAGGTCGCTTTCCTCGATCGTCAGGCCGTTGACGATGTTGGTCAGGGTGACCTCGGCGGTGGGGATCAGCCACCAGCCGTTGGTGGTCTGATAGCTGTCCTCGCCGAATTTCGGCAATTGCCCGGTGCCATACATCATGTCCTCGCGCACCAGCACGGGGGTGATGGTCTCGGTCAGGCCGTTTTCCGCGACATGTGTGTCCAGCATGAACTGCGCCAGCGCGCGGTGCAGGCGCGCCACGGCGCCCGAGAGCAGGACAAAGCGGCTGCCCGAAAGTTTCGCGGCAGTCTCGAAGTCCATGCCCGGACGGATCGCGGGGATGTCGAAGTGTTCGACCGGATCGAAATCGAAGGTGCGCGGGGTGCCCCAACGCTTGATTTCGACGTTGTCGTTTTCGTCCGCACCATCAGGAACCGAGTCCTGCGGCAGGTTGGGCAAGCCCATCAGCAGGTCGGCAAGCTTTGCGTCTTCGGCCTTGGCTTCATCGTTCAGGGCGGCGATCTCGGCCTTCTTGTCGGCCATCAGGCGGCGCAGGCTGTCGAATGCGGCGTCATCCCCGCGCGCCTTGGCGGCGCCGACCTCTTTGGCGGCCTTGTTCGCCTCGGCCTGTGCGGTCTCGGCGGCAAGGATCTTGGCGCGGCGCGCCTCGTCTATGGCAAGGATGTCCGACGATACCGGCGCCATCCCACGACGAGACAGCGCGGCATCGAATGCAGCCGGATTGTCACGGATGGTGCGGATATCGTGCATGGTATCGGTCCTTTTGTGCGCCTTGCGTGGCGGTGATATGCCTGATTGTGGTGGGTAAGTGAACTGACAATCCTGCGTCGAAAGTGAAGTTGTTGGGCAACAAGCCGGTATGGATTTCCGTCAGCCTGCCATTTTGCCTTGCGAGGATGCGGGTCAAGCCCGACGATCTTTGCATTCTCAGATTGAAAGGACTTATGCCATACTACGTTTGGTAACCACGACTGCACTTGTTTGCGTCTCGGCGACGTTTGCCGGTGCGCAAGAACTTTCCTATGCCGATGTCTCGCTCAGTTATGATAAACTGACCGCCGATGCGGATGAACTGACGGAGCTGAACTTGTCGGGTTCCGTCGAAGGGACTTTCGGCCAGTTTTATATCGGCGCCGACTTGTCATCCTCGAGCTTCGATGAGGGCGGGGCGGACAACCTGACGCTTGTCAACTTCTCGTTGAGCGCCGGCTACTTCATCGTGCCGGACGCGCTGATCGGCGTCTCTGTCACCGGCATCAGTCTTTCTGATGGGTCCGACACAGAGAGCATCAACGGCTTCGACGTCTTTGCCCAATACGATACCGGCCAATTCGGCGTGGCAGCTTCATACGCCCGTCCGGACTCTGACTTTGAGGATTTCAGTATCACTCGACTTGCCGCTGAAGCGGACGTCATGTCGGGCGTTACGGTCGGCGGGATCGTAGAGACCTAAAATGAAAGCGGCTTTGATGACACGTTTTATTTCATGAGCGGGCAATACGCTGCAGGCGCGATTACCGGTCGGGGCTACTTCTTTGGGATTTCCGACGCGGATGGCACCATTTTCGGCGCGAATGGGTCCTATGATTTCGGCAGTGGAATCTCGGCTTTCTTGGCAGTCGAAAGCGCGACGGAAGAAGTGTTCGGCGGTGACTACAGTGCCCTGACCGCGGGTGCGGGATATGAATTCGCACCCGGCGTTTCCGTTGAAGGCAGCATCGGTCGTCTGTCACTTGGCCCGACTGGCGAGGTGGACACGCTGTAGCTGGAGATCAGCTATGAAATGGGCAGCCGGACAAGGCTGGACAAGCGCATCCTGCACGAGGCGCGCGACGATCTGGGCTACGGTTACCTGGGGATTTTCCCGTCCTACTTTGGCGGCTTGCTCCCGTTGGGGTTCTGATCCCTGCCACGAATTCCCGACATGAGGCCCCGCAGATTGCGGGGCCTTTTTGTTGTGCCGGGCGAGGTGCCGGAATGATTACCAGCGGCCCGTGATTGTCAAACCGGACCGCACCCCCTACATCGCAGACAGGCTGACGGATTGCTGCCTAAGCCCGGTTGCCAATCCGGTGACCCGGACATAATGTGCCGCGACTTTGCGAAGGCTGCGGCGCCGACCAGACAAGGGATGGAAAATGAGACCTGAAGACCTGATAATGCTCCTGTTGATCTTCGTGATCATGTATTTCCTGCTGATCCGTCCGCAGCAGAAGAAGGTGAAAGAGCATACAGCGATGCTGGCGGCCCTGCGCCGTGGCGATCAGGTGGTCACGCAGGGCGGTGTTGTCGGCAAGATCGTCAAGGTCAAGGACGACGCAAATGAGGTCGAGGTCGAGATCGCCGAAGGCGTCAAGGTCCGCGTGGTCAAATCCACCATCGCCACCGTCATGAACAAGACCGAACCGGCGAAATCCTGATTTCTGCCGGCAAGAGGCGCAGCAAATGCTGAATATCTCGTTTCCCAAACTCGTGATGATCTGGCTGACGGTAGCTTTGGGTCTGCTCTTTGCCCTGCCCAATGCATTCTATACGCGGGTCGAGACGCGCAATGACGCGGTCTCGCTGATCGAAACCGGTCAGTCGAATGCCCAGATTGCCGCCGATGCAGCGCTTTGGCCAAACTTCCTGCCGTCCAATCTGGTCAATCTCGGGCTTGATTTGCGGGGCGGGGCGCATTTGCTGGTCGAGGTGCAGGTCGAGGATGTGCATGCCTCTTTCCTTGAAGGCTTCTGGCCCTCGGTGCGCGACGCGCTTGCGCTGGAACGCGATACCGTCGGGTTCGTCACCCGCGAGGACAGTCCGGCGACCGAGTTGCGCGTGCGCATTTCCGAAGCCGCAGGCGCGACGCAAGCCTTCCAGATCGTGCGCGGGCTGGCGCAGCCTGTCGCCTCATTCACCGGTGCGGCGGCCACGAACATCGACGTGCGCATCGACGGCACATTGCTGACGATCACGCTGTCGGACGCGGAAATGGCCGCGATGGACGAACGCACGATCATGCAGACGCTGGAAATCATCCGCCGCCGTATCGACGAGGTCGGCACGCGTGAGCCGACGATCCAGCGGCAGGGGTCGGACCGTATCCTTGTGCAGGTGCCCGGTGTGGGGTCGGCGAGCGAGATCATCGAGCTTTTGGGCACGACCGCGCAACTGACCTTCAATCCGGTCGTGGGTCGCACCGCCGACGCCGATGCCTCGCCCGGGACCGGGAACATCCTGTTGCCGTCGATCGACCAACCGGGGGTCTATTTCATTCTGGAACGTCGTCCGGTGGTCACGGGCGAGGATTTGCAGAACGCGCAACTCGACTTCGACGAAAACGGTCGCCCTGCCGTGGCCTTCCGGTTCAATACCTCGGCCGCGCGCAGGTTCGGCGACTATACGCTTGAAAATATCGGCAATCCTTTCGCCATCGTCCTCGACCAAGAGGTGATCTCGGCCCCGACCATCCAGAGCCATATCCCCGGCGGGTCTGGGATCATCACGGGGAATTTCTCGGTCGAGGAAGCGACGAACCTTGCGGTGCTGTTGCGCGCGGGGGCCTTGCCTGCGGAACTGGAATTCCTCGAGGAACGCACCATCGGGCCGGAACTGGGGGCCGACAGTATCGCGGCGGGCCAGATCGCCTGTATCGTGGCAGGCATCGGGATCCTGATCTACATGGCGCTGAGTTACGGGCTTTTCGGCATCTTCGCCAATATCGCGCTGATCATCAACGTCGGGCTGATCTTCGGCCTGCTCAGCGTCGTGGGGGCCACCCTGACCTTGCCGGGCATCGCGGGGATCGTGCTGACCATCGGGATGGCCGTCGATGCCAACGTCATCGTGTTCGAGCGTATCCGCGAGGAACTGAAAACCGCGAAAGGTCCGGCGCGGGCGATTGAACTGGGCTATGAAAAGGCGCTCTCGTCGATCATCGACGCGAATTTCACGACATTCATGACCGCGGTCATTCTCTTCATCATCGGGACGGGTCCGGTCAGCGGTTTTGCGGTGACGCTGGGCTTCGGCATCATCACATCGGTCTTTACGGCGCTTTTCGTGACGCGGTCTCTGATTTCCATCTGGTTCGCGCGCCGCCGCCCCAAGACTATCGAGGTTTGACATGCGTCTGAGACTTGTCCGCGACGACACCTCCATCGACTTTTTCAGCCGGGCGCGCATCTGGCTGGGGATTTCCATGATCGCCATGGTCATTGCCTTTGCGTCCTTCCTGATCCAGGGTCTGAACTACGGGATCGACTTTCAGGGCGGCACCAGCATCCGCACCCAGTCCGAGCAGCCGGTGAACGTGGCCGCCTATCGCGCCGCACTCGAACCATTGGGCCTGGGGGACGTGTCAATCGCCGAGGTTTTCGATCCGACCTTCGACGACAACCAGTTCGTCGCCATGGTGCGCGTGCAGGCGCAGGAAGGGGATGAACGGATCGCTTCCGAGACCATCGAAGACATCCAGACCGCCTTGCGGACGGTTGACCCCACGATGATTTTCCCATCGGTCGAATCCGTCGGCCCCAAGGTCTCGGGCGAGCTGATCCAGACGGCGATCATCGCGGTCACTTTGGCGGTGATCGCCATCCTGCTTTACATCTGGCTGCGGTTTGAATGGCAGTTCGCTGTCGGCGCGGTCTTGGCGCTTTGCCATGACGTGATCCTGACCATCGGGATTTTCTCGGAATTGCAGATCAAATTCGATCTGGCGATCATCGCGGCCCTGCTGACCATCGTCGGTTATTCGATCAACGACACCGTGATCGTCTTTGACCGCGTCCGCGAGAACCTGCGCAAATACAAGCAGAAAGAGCTGAGAGAGGTGCTGAACCTGTCGATCAACGAAACGCTGAGCCGGACGTTGATGACCTCGGGCACCACGCTGCTTGCGCTGATCGCCCTGTTCGTGCTGGGTGGCGACGTGATCCGCGGTTTCGTCTTTGCGATGATCTGGGGTGTGGTGATCGGAACCTATTCGTCGATCTTCGTGGCAACGGCGATTTTGCTGTTTCTCGGCGTCAAGCGCGACTGGTCCAAGAAAGACCCCAGCGCGGGCACACGTTACGGCCACATCGACACGTAAGGGGGCGGCATGCGCCTGAACGAGATCAGATATAACGACGCGGTGCCGATCGACAGCTATGGGCCGGGCTTTTTCCGCGTCGGCGGCAAGCGGCACGATAGCGCCGTGCTGGTGCTGCCCTCGGGGGTCAGTGTCTGGGGCGGTTTCTCGGATACCGCCACGCTTCTTTCGGCTGTCGCGGATATCGACGTCCTGTTCGTCGGGACCGGCGCCGAGATCGCCCATCCGCCGAAGGATTTCCGCGAAGCGCTGGAAGAGGCGGGGATCGGGGTGGAAACCATGGCCTCGCCTGCGGCCTGCCGGACCTACAATGTCCTGCTGTCCGAGGGCCGCCGCGTTGCGGTCGCACTCTTGCCGGTCTGATGCTGCGCGTCACGGACCTGTCCTGCGCCCGAGGCGGCGTGCCGGTTCTCGAAAACCTGCACTTCGCGGTTCCGGCGGGGCAGGCGCTGATCCTGCGCGGGCCGAACGGGGTCGGCAAGACGACGCTGCTGCGGACACTGGCAGGATTGCAGCCGCCTATCGCGGGCAGCATCGCTTACCCCGAGGATCAGGGCGCCTATGCCAGCCACGCCGACGGGATCAAGACCGCACTGACCGTGACCGAAAACCTGAAATTCTGGGCCGATGTCTATGGCGCGGCGATGCCGGATGACGTGTTGGCGACATTCGATCTGGCCGATCTGAAGGACCGGCTTGGGGGCACCCTTTCGGCGGGGCAGACGCGCAGGCTGGGGCTGGCGCGGCTGGGGGTGATCGGGCGCAAGGTCCTGTTTCTGGACGAACCGACGGTCTCGCTTGACGGGTTCTCGGTCCGGCTTTTTGCGGATTGGTTGCAGAACAGGCATCTGGCAGGCGGCGGCGTTGCGGTGATCGCGACCCATATCGATCTTGGCCTCGCCGCCCCGGAACTGGACCTGACCCCCTACAAGGCCGCCGCGGATGCAGGCGGCGGGTCTGACGAGGCCTTTCTGTGATCGCGCTTTTGTGGCGGGACATGCGGCTGGCGGTCCGTGCGGGCGGGGGCTTTGGCCTTGGGCTGGCCTTTTTCCTGATCGTCGTGGTGCTGGTGCCTTTCGGCGTCGGGCCGGATAGCGTGGTGCTGTCGCGGATCGCGCCGGGGGTGCTTTGGGTGGCGTCCTTGCTGGCGGCGCTGCTGTCGCTTGACCGGATCTTCGCGCTGGATCACGAGGATGGGTCGCTGGCGCTGCTGGCCACCTCGCCCCTGCCGCTGGAGGGGGTGGCGATGATCAAGGCGCTTGCCCATTGGATCACCACGGGGCTGCCGCTGACCATCGCCGCGCCGGTGCTGGGTTTCATGCTGAGCCTTGCGCCCGAGGCATTCTTTTACCTGCTGGTCTCGCTTCTGATCGGGACGCCCGCGCTGTCGATGATCGGCACTTTCGGGGCGGCCTTGACGGTGGGGTTGCGGCGCGGCGGCCTTTTGCTGTCACTGCTGGTGCTGCCGCTTTATGTGCCGACGCTGATCTTCGGGGCCGAGGCCGTGCGGCGCGGGGCAGAGGGGCTGGACCCTTCCGGTGCGTTGATGCTGATGGGCGGGATCACTGCGGGGTGTTTCGCCCTTTTGCCCTTTGCGACTGCGGCGGTATTGCGCATCAACTTGCGCTGAACGGGGATTGTTGTGACCGATGTGCGAGACTAGATAACGGCCATGTCGATGTGGGAATACGCCAACCCCAAGAAGTTCATGGGCTGGACACGGCCGGTGCTGCCGTGGGCCTTTGGGCTGTCCATCGCGACCATCGCGGTGGGGCTGGTCTGGGGCTTCTTCTTTACGCCTGACGACTTTCGCCAGGGGTCTACCGTCAAGATCATCTACCTGCATGTGCCTGCGGCGCTGATGGCGATCAACGCCTGGATCGTGATGCTGGTGGCATCATTGATCTGGGTGATCCGGCGGCACCATGTCTCGGCCCTTGCGGCGCGGGCGGCGGCGCCGGTGGGTATGGTGATGACGCTGATCGCGCTTTTCACGGGCGGCATCTGGGGCCAGCCGATGTGGGGCACCTATTGGGCATGGGACCCGCGCCTGACATCGTTCCTGATCCTGTTTTTGTTCTATCTCGGCTATATCGCCCTGTGGGAGGCGATCGAGGATCCCGACACCGCCGCCGACCTGACGTCGGTGCTTTGCATGGTGGGGTCGGTCTTTGCGATCCTGTCGCGTTATGCGGTCTATTTCTGGAACCAAGGCCTGCATCAGGGGTCCTCGGTGATGCGCGCCGCTGCCATCGCCGGCGATACGCAAGACCGGGTCAGCAACGTCTACGCCATCCCGCTGTTTGTCTGCATGGCCGGCTTCGCGCTTTTGTTCTTGGCGCTTGTGCTGATGCGCACCCGCACCGAAATCCGCGCGCGCCGTATCCGCGCACTTGAAGCGAGGGCGCAGCGTGCCTGATCTGGGAGCCTACGCAACCGAGGTGCTGGCGGCCTATGCTGTCAGTCTTGCCCTGCTGGCAGCGATCATCTGGGCAAGCTGGCGGCGGTACGTGAAGGTGCGCGCAGCACTGGAGAAGGTCGAACGCAATGGCTAAGATCTCGCCCCTGATGATCCTGCCGCCGGTGATCTTTGCCGCCTTCGCGGGGCTGGCGATCGGCGGCATGATGCGGGATAATCCCGATGAGCTGCCGTCGACATTTGTCGGCAATCCCGCACCAGCGGTGCCGGTCGAGGCGGTGCAGGGCACGGTGCAACTGACCGACGATGATCTGCGGGCCGGTGACATCACCATCGTGAACTTCTGGGCGAGCTGGTGCCCGCCCTGCCGCGCCGAGCATCCCAATCTGCTGGACCTCGAGGCACAGGGTTACCGCATCGCCGGCGTGAATTTCCGCGACCAGCAGGCGCAGGCGTCGCAGTATCTGATTGACTACGACGACCCGTTCTTTGCCACAGGCTTTGATCTGCGCGGCCGCGTCGCCATCGACTGGGGTGTGACCGCTCCGCCGGAGACGTTCATCGTGGATGGGGATGGCACGGTGCTGTTCCGGTTCGTCGGGCCGCTGGTGGGGTCGGATTATGAGCAACGGTTCCTGCCGGAATTGGCGAAGGCGATGGAGTAAGGCGCGTCGGTGAGAGTCCACCGACGCACCTTGGCATTTGACACCTTAGGCAAGGCAGCGCGGAATTCCCCCCGATGGGGCATCGGTTTCAGGTCGGGGCGCCCGCAGGAAAGACGATACGCGTTGCAGGTTTTGTGCCGTGCTCAACTGCGGGGACCGTTTGATGTAATAGGCCCCCCAAGCGGCGCTGTTGGTTCTGACCCAGTCCAATTTCTGGTTATTGGCGTCGAAGCCGCGGAAGCTGGCGCCGGTATCTTCGGCGGCATAGCCCGCAATCAGCGCGGGCTGTTGCGTGGCGCGCACAAGATAATCGATTGCCGTGTGGATCGTCTTGCCCCCTGATGAATAGCTGTAGAGGTCGACGCCCTGTCCTGCGGCAAGCTCTGCGGTCAGGACCAGCGAGGCGATGGCCTTGTTGGTGTAGTGCACGGCACTTCCGCCACGACCGCTGTCGTTTGGCAGACTGCCATCGGATCGCATCGCGCGGATCGCGCCTTGGTAGATGCGCGTTGCGCGACGGATATAGGCGTCATCCTCGGCGATGATGCCATAGGCCATGGCGAGGCTTGCCCAGAGATAACCCTTGTTGTCGACCGACCAGCGGGACATCCACACGTTATTGCCCGTCCGGTCGACAAGCCGCTTCATCCAGCTTTCGATCACGACCTGTTCCTCGGCCGAAAAGATGTCGCGGTGCTCGCCATATGCGATGGCGACGGGCACCATTGTGTGAGTTGTGAAATAGACCGTCGCCGGACCTGAATCGGGCCCGACGTCCCAGTTGCGCGGCCACTGCATGGCGTTGGATTGTGCCCACGACAGAATGGCGACCCTCAGACGGTCCTTTGCCGCGTCCGACTGAAAGGCTGCCGCACCAAGGCGTCCGATGGCATCGGCATATCCATCCAGCGCATCCGACATGGGATCGGAAGTTGCACCGTAATATTCCTCTTTCGGATCGACCACCAACCAAGGGGCCGGGACCGAGCGCAAGTTGACCTGACAATTCCCGAGGCCGTTGAAGGACAGCAAGGCGACTGCCGGTGCGGAAGCGTTTCGCGTCACTTCGGCGCTAGATGTCGTGGTTTGGCATCCGGCCAGCGTGACTGTGGCTGCAAGGGCGAGGGCTGTAATCGGTTTCACTGTCCGTTCCTCTTTACGGTGATTGGTCGGCCCAGTTCAGGCTATTATCATGGCCATAATTTGACGGGCAAGTGCCGCAAGGCGCGGTGCCTTGGCCAGAAGGGACTTGGTTGCGCGTGCCAGTCAAGAAAAAAGCCCGGGACGCTTTGCCCGGGCTTTCGTGTTTTCCGACTTTGGCGCTTACGCCGCCTTCGCCAAATTCCGCAGCACGTAGTGCAGAACGCCGCCGTTCTGGATGTATTCGATCTCGACCGCGGTATCGATGCGGCACCTCAGGGTGACCTCTTTCACGGAACCGTCGCCCATCTCGATCCTGGCGGTCACCTCTTGCAGCGGCTTGACGTCTTCCAGCCCTTCGATGGTGACGGTTTCATCGCCCGTCAGGCCCAGCGTCTTGCGGGTGTCATTGCCGGTGAACTCGAAGGGGATCACGCCCATCCCGACAAGGTTGGACCGGTGGATGCGTTCAAAGTTCTCGGCGATCACGGCCTTCACGCCCAGAAGCGCCGTGCCCTTGGCCGCCCAGTCACGCGATGACCCCGCGCCATATTGTTCGCCACCGAAGACGACCAGCGGGGTGCCCATGGCCTGATGCGCCATCGAGGCCTCGAAGATCGAGGTCTGATTGCCATCGGGGCCTTTGGTATAGCCGCCTTCGACGCCATCCAGCATCTCGTTCTTGATGCGGATGTTGGCGAAGGTGCCGCGCATCATCACCTCGTGGTTGCCGCGCCGCGACCCGTAAGAGTTGAACTCGCGCACGGGCACCTGACGGTCAAGCAGATACTTGCCGGCGGGGGTGGTGTCCTTGAAGGATCCGGCGGGGGAAATGTGGTCGGTGGTGACCATATCGCCCAGCACCGCCAGCACCTTGGCGCCCACGACATCCTTGATCGATCCGGCCTCCTTGCCCATGCCCTGGAAATAGGGCGGGTTCTGGACATAGGTCGAGGCCGCAGGCCAGTCGTAGGTCTCGCCGGTCGAGGTTTCGACCGCCTGCCACTTTTCGTCGCCCTTGAAGACGTCGGCGTATTTCTTGATGAAGGCCTCGCGGGTGACGGTCTTTTCCACCAATGCGTTGATCTCGGCCGAGGTGGGCCAGATGTCCTTGAGGTAGACGGGGTTGCCGTCCTTGTCGTGGCCCAATGGATCGTTGGTCAGATCAATGTTCATGTCACCGGCCAGCGCATAGGCCACGACCAGTGGCGGCGAGGCAAGGTAGTTGGCGCGCACGTCGGGCGAGATGCGGCCCTCGAAGTTGCGGTTGCCTGACAGAACCGAGGTGGCGATCAGGTCGCCCTCGGCAATCGCCTCGGACAATTCCTTCTGGATCGGGCCCGAATTGCCGATGCAGGTGGTGCAGCCGTAGCCCACAAGGTTGAAGCCGATGGCGTCGAGGTCTTCCTGCAGGCCCGCAGCCTCGAGGTATTCCGACACAACCTGCGATCCCGGGGCCAGCGAGGTCTTGACCCATGGCTTGCGGTTCAGGCCCAGCGCACGCGCCTTGCGGGCGACCAGACCGGCACCGATCATCACGTAGGGGTTCGAGGTATTGGTGCACGAGGTGATCGAGGCGATCACAACCGACCCGTCGCGCAGCTTGTAGTCTTCACCCTTCACCGCCTGATACTTGCGCGGGTCTGCGGGTTCGGTCGGGGCGGGGCCTTCGGCGGCCATTTCATCGGCGGCCTTGCTGCTATCCACACCGCGATATTCGCTGACGACATCGAGGAAGGACGCGGCGGCCATGTTCAGCGGGGTATAGTCCTGCGGACGCTTCGGGCCCGAGATCGCAGGCACGATCGTGCCCATGTCCAGATGCAGCGTGTCGGTATAGATCGGCGCATACCCCGCGTCGCGCCAGAAGCCGTTTTCCTTGGCGTAGGCTTCGACCAGCGCGATGCGGTCCTCGTCGCGGCCGGTGTTGCGCAGGTAGCGCAGGGTCTCGTTGTCGATCGGGAAGAAGCCGCAGGTCGCGCCATATTCGGGCGCCATATTGGCGATGGTCGCGCGGTCGGCCAGGGGCAGACGGTCCAGACCTTCGCCGTAGAATTCGACGAATTTGCCGACAACGCCCAGCTTGCGCAGCATCTCGACCACTTTCAACACAAGGTCGGTCCCTGTCGTGCCTTCGACCATCTGGCCGGTCAGCTCGAAGCCGACGACTTCGGGGATCAGCATGGACACCGGCTGGCCGAGCATGGCCGCCTCGGCCTCGATCCCGCCGACGCCCCAGCCGAGAACGGCCAGACCGTTGACCATGGTGGTGTGGCTGTCGGTGCCGACAAGCGTGTCCGGGTAGGCAACGGTGTCGCCGTTCTGGTCGGTGTCGGTCCAGACGGTCTGGGCAAGGTATTCGAGGTTCACCTGATGGCAGATACCGGTCCCGGGGGGCACGACGCGGAAGTTGTTGAAGGCACCCTGACCCCATTTGAGGAACTGGTAGCGTTCCATGTTGCGTTCATACTCGCGGTCCACGTTCATCTGGAAGGCGCGGGGGTTGCCGAATTCGTCGATCATGACCGAGTGGTCGATGACAAGATCGACAGGGTTCAGCGGGTTGATCTGCTGGGCGTCGCCACCCAAGGCGACGATGCCGTCGCGCATGGCGGCAAGGTCGACCACGGCCGGCACGCCGGTGAAGTCCTGCATCAGCACGCGGGCAGGGCGGTAGGCGATCTCGCGGGGGTTCCGGCCACCCTTCTCGGCCCATTCCGAAAATGCCTTGATATCATCGACGGAGACCGAAAAGCCGCCGTCCTCGAACCGCAGCAGGTTTTCAAGCACCACCTTCAGCGCGGCGGGCAGCTTCGAGAAATCGCCCAGGCCCGCAGCCTCGGCCGCCGGGATGGAATAATAGGCGACGGATTGGTCGCCGACGGTCAGCGTCTTGCGTGTCTTGGCGGTATCCTTGCCGACGGTAATTGGCATGTTGTTCCCTTTCTTGGCTGTCTTCTGGGGCGGATCGGCGGGACGGCACTGTCACGCGAACCTTCCGAATCTTGCTGGTTTCCCGAAATGTATACCATTGCACACAATGCAGTTCAACTCTGATCCTTGCTGAAACAATGCGCTGCCCGCACTCGCAATTGGTTGATTGGCTATTTCAGGTAAAGCTATCTAGACCGATATGGCCACAGACATATGAAGGTCCACCGATGCGCGCAATTCTCGCAACCCTCTCGTTTCTGGTTCTGATGCAGGCACCTTCGGCATTCGCGCAGAACGGGCCGGTTGTGGTCGAGCTTTACACCTCGCAAGGCTGCGCCTCCTGCCCGCCTGCGGATGAGATCCTGCTCGATCTGGCAGACCGTGAGGATGTGATCGCACTGGCGCTGCATGTGGATTATTGGGACTACATCGGCTGGAAGGATATTTTCGGGCGGCCCGAATATACCCAGCGCCAGCACGCCTATGCCCGGGCCGCGCAGGTGACCACCGTCTATACACCGCAAATGGTTCTTAACGGTCAGGACCAGGTCGTCGGGTCGCGCGGCATGAAAGTCGCCGAGGCGATCGAGGCGCATCGTGCGCGCGGGCAGATATTCGATGTCCGCCTGATCCGCAGCGGCGGTCAGGTGACGATCCGCGCCGCCGCGGGCCCTGCGGGCGAATATGTCGTCCAGCTTGTCCGGTTCCTGCCGCGCGCGACCGTCGAGATCAAGCGGGGCGAGAACGCGGGCCGCACATTGACCTATGCCAATATCGTGACGGCCTGGGATGTGCTGGGAAGCTGGGACGGGCGGACGGCTCTGAATACCGTCGCGACCGTCAGCGGGGATGACGCGGTCGCGGTGCTGATCCAGCACGCCGGTTACGGACCCATCGTCGGTGCCGCCCAGATGCGCTAGCGCTACTTCCAGCGCCTGTGCACCCAGAACCATTGTTCGGGATGCCGCGCGATCTGCGCCTCCAGCCGCGCGTTCAGCGCCAGCATCATCTCTTCGGGCGTCGTATGGGGGACCGGTTCCTCGACCTCGATCTGGAAGGTCAGGCCGTCGGGCTGCCGGATGCCGAAATAGGGAATGACCAGCGCCTTGGTGCGGATCGCGATTTCGCCGAGGGATGTCGCGGTCTTGGCGGGATGCCCCATGAAGGGCAGGCGCGCATCGCCCGCAGCCACGTCGAAATAGAGCGCCGCCATGCCCCCGCGTTTCAGGTGCCGGACAAAGGCCATTGTCCCTTGCGACCCTTGTTGGAAACAGGGCGCACCCAGCGATTCGAGCGCACCGACGTAAAGCTCGTTGAAGTAGGGATTCGACATCGGGCGATAGAGGCTGCCGATCCTGTAGCCCATGGCCGTCAGCCCGTGCCGTGCTGCCTCGGGGTTGCCGAAATGGGTGGCGGCGAAGATGACGGGCAGGCCCTGTTCCTTCGCGGCGGCGATATGGGCAAGACCGGCGCCGGTCGGGGTCAGCTTTTGCACATGGGCGGTGAACTCGGTGTAGGAATAGAACTCCATGAAGGTTCGCCCGACATTGTCGCAGATGGCCTTGGCCATCGCGCGGCGCTGGTCTGCGGGCATCTGCGGATAGACCAGGGCAAGATTGCGCGCGGCGCGATCGGTATAGCCGGTCATCGGGCCGAGATAGCTTTGAAAGAGCCTGCCCATGCGCGGCATGCGCCTGTCGTAAGGCTGGCGGGACAGCCACCCTATCAGCAAGCGGATCGCCCTGTCCGAGGCCCAATCCTTGGCATTTGCGACTGTCGTGCTCACCTGTCCCGGGGTGCTTTCGCAAGACCTGTGCCGATCATGCTGTCACGGGTGACAAGGGCGGCCAGTTGATCCTCGTTCATGCTTTTCGTCCCCTCCGGGCGGCGCGGGATGACGACATAGCGCATGTCGGCGGTGCTGTCATGGACACGGATTGTCGTGCTGTCGGGCAGGGTGACGCCAAATTCCGCAAGCACCTTGCGCGGCTCTTTCACGGTGCGCGACCGGTAGGCGCGCGACTTGTACCAATCGGGCGGCAGGCCCAGCAGGTTGCGCGGATAACAAGAGCAAAGCGTGCAGACGACGACATTGTGCACATCTTCGGTGTTTTCCAGGGCGATCAGCTGCATCGGGCCGATGTCGCACCCCATGGCGCGGGTGGCGGCGCTGGCGTCTGCCAGCAGCGCCTCGCGGAACGCATCGTCGGTCCATACGCGCGCCACCACGCGCGCCCCGTCCGCGGGCGAGCGCGCATCCATCGCCCCGATCTGGGCGTTGATCTCGGCGGCGGTGGTCACGCCTTTCTCGATCAGCAATTCGCGCACCGCGATTTCCATCTGCTGCCAATAAGTCAGCGGGTGGTCGTCATCCGGGCGATAAGGATGCCCCGACGGCGAGAGGTGGTCGTGGTGGTGATCATGGGGCATGGGGCGTCTCTACCGGTGCAAGCCAATGGGCGTAGATTTCCGCATCCAGCGTGTCGGCCGGGTTTTCGGCCGCATCGCCCCAAACCTCGTCCATGGTGAAGCGGACGCGCAACAGGGGCAGTGGTGTGCCCTTGTGGCGGTAGGCGAGGTCTTCGGGGTTGTGAAACGGCCCCAGGGTGCGTTCGACCCAACCGGTCTTGCCCCGCAGGTAGGCGGGCGTGCGCACATGGCCCGGCGGCATGTGGTCGTGGACGCGCATATACTGACGCTCACTCACTTGCGGCCTCGCCGTAGGTCGGGCCACGCGCGGCCACATCGGACATCTTCGCGGCCAGTTCGGCGGTGGTATAGACCCCCGCCTCGATCAGGTTCTGGTTCACCGCGGCGATCCAGCGTTCGTAGTAGGTCATGGTTTCGAAGGCTGCTTCGCCCATATCCTCAAGCACGCGGCGCAAGCCGTCGACGGTGAAATGGCCCTTGGACGAGGCGATCACCATCAGGGCATCGACCCGCTTTTCCCAAAGCGCGAAATCGTGGTCGTCGCGGGGGACCGGTCCGGCCGGTGTGCCGCCCATGTCATGCCATCGCCGGCCGGTGAAACTGTCCGTGGTCTTTGTCATGGGCCGAGAATAGATCAAATCCGTGGCATGGTGAATCAGAAACTCTGGTCAGTCGTCGGGCTGTTCGTCGGGGTCTTTCAGTTTGATCATGTCCTGGTCGACCAATTCGCGAATGGCCTTGGTGATCTCGGCCATGGCGGCCTCGCCCGCGTCTTTGCGGACCCGGCCCCGATCAGCGACGTCATCGCGCAATTGCGTGGCCATCCGCTGTGACAGGCTGGCGAGGATGAATTCGGCCGAGGCGACAAGCGGTTCGTCGCCCGACAGGGCCGCGGCGAGGGCCGTGACAAGGACCGCACCATCCACCGACCGGATGCAGGTCGGCACATCGGTTTCCCGGACGCGCGGCGCGATGTCCTTGAAGGTGAAGATCGCCTTGCGCACGTCGCTGGCAAAGGGCTGATCCCTGGCTTCGAGCCCCGCAAGCAGGTCTTCGCGCGTGTCGGTCTGCGTGGCGTTGAGGATCGCGCCAAGACGCTGCACCGGCGCCTTGTCAAAGGCGCGGGGGGCGGGATAGCCATAAGCCTCTGCCAGGGCGGCCCCGATGCGGCGGACCGCGTCAGGCCCGATATCGGCGGTCTTTTGCATGGCATAGGTGATCTGCCGCGCGCGGTCACCGGTCAGCTTGGTCAGGGCATAGGCCGCCTTGGATATGGGTATCTTCGACAGGGCGACCGCGCCGATTTCGATGCTTTCGGCATCCAGAAGAGCCACCAGCCGGTCGTCCGGAAGGGCGGCGATGGTCGGCCAATGGTCACCGTCGCGAAACGAGGCAAGCTGCTTGCGCAACCGACCGGCCAGAGGCTGACTAAGGTGATCGGCCAGCGTTTCGATCGCGCCATCGCGAGAGCCCGGTGCGGTCAGGCCGATGCTGTCCACCTCTTGCGTGAATTCGGCGATGATCTGGTCGAGCTGGTCCCGATCGATGCTGCGCAATCCGCCCAGCTCGTCGGTCAGCGCGGTCTGCAATGATTCGGGCAGCGTGCTGAGCGCGGGCACATCGCCACCTGCAACCATGAGCTGCACGATTGCCGCAGCTTTGCGGCGTTTGCTGATCCGGGTGTCCGATACATCATCCATACCCGTCTCTTAGCGGGACAGACGTAAAGGCCGCGTTACGATTCCACGGGTCTATCGGGAACCGGGGTGGGTCACCATCACGGCCATCTTCTTGAGATGGGCCAGAATTTCAGGCGACAGGGTGGATGCCCCTGCCGTGGCGTCATGGATCAACCGAACCTCGGCCACGATCTGGGCGACCTCTTCTTCGGTGAACTCGCGGTCAGAGCGGGCCAATCCGCCAAGGCTGCGGCTGTTTTCGGTGACAACCGCGATCACGATGCCGAACTTCATGCCATAGTCGGCCGCCGTCGCCATGACGCCGGAACTGTCATCCAGATTTGACCACCGCTCGGTCCCCTCGTTGACGAAACCCCAGGCAACCATCGGGTCGACCATCAGCAGTCCCTGGCTTGAATAATGGTCCAGCCATTCCTTGGGGTAGGTCTGGAACACATAGGTCGGCGCCATCATCCGAATGTGAAATCCGAGCGCGTAACCTGCAGGACTGATCTTGTGGAGGCGTCCCAATGCTTCGCTGACGGAATTTTCACTGTTAGACATCGGTATACTCAACCCTTAGATGCAGCTAGAGTGATCACATTCGACACAAGAGCTTTTCGAAGCTGTTCCCATCCTAGACTTAATTGGATTGATGCGACAGTGACTTTGTATTATGCCACACCATCACGCGAGGGAGAAGTATGTCAGATCTTCTCGGACTAGACGAGATTAGACAACTGGCTCCGGCAGGCTTTTACGTCGCTTTGCGGATTGGTTTCGCCTTCCCGATGGAAGAGGTGAACGAACTGCCGCAAGAGTGGGTCAACCACTATACGGCGAACGGCTTTGGTCTGTTTGATCCGGTCTTGCGCTGGGCCTATGGCAATGTCGGAACCTGTCCCTGGTCACAGCTTAACATCGATGACCCGCGCCAGATCATGTCGCAGGCCAACAACTTCGGTTTGCGCTATGGGGTCGTTGTCTCGGTCTTCGAATCAGGCACCAATGCGCAGCGGTCTTTTGCATCTTTTGCGCGAGCCGATCGCGAATTCACCCAGCTGGAATCGAAACTGCTGCTTGCATATCTGCGGCGGCGCCACAAAGAGGCCGCGCCTCCCACGAATCTGACAACCGCCGAGCTTGAGGCGCTGGGCATGGTCGGCGATGGGCTGCGCCTGAAGGAAATCGCGCACAGGTTGAGCGTCAGCGAAGGCGCCGTCAAACAGCGCCTGCGGAACGCCAAGCGGAAACTTGGGGCAAAAACGGGGTCGCAAGCTGCGGCATTGGCGAACCAATACGGGCTAATCTGACCGATTGGCCGAGTTTCTTTTCCATTAATGAACAATTAAGGTTAAGTTTCCTCTGCCGGATGTATTCTGGCAGGGGTGGATGTGGGGTCACCCCTTAGTGTTCTGGACAACCTGAGGGAAGCACATGGAAAATATTACGTTCAACCTGACCGAACTGCACAAGTACGGCACAGCATTCTTTGACTATCTTGCGCTGCGCAAGCAGTTCTTCGTCGATCAGTTGGGGTGGGATATCCCGCATGACGACGAGGTCGAGATGGATCAATACGACAACCCTAAGGCGTTTTACTCGCTTGCACTGAAAGACGGCAAGGTCGTCGGCGGGATGCGCACCATGGCGACGACGGCGCAATGGGGGTCACATACCTACATGCTGCGTGACGCGGTGGACGGCAAGCTGATCGGCATTCCGCAGGACATCCTGCCCGAGGCCGAAATCGATCCCAACATCTGGGAAGCGACACGGATCGTCATCTCCGACGAGGTCGGCACACACAAAGAGCGCTCGCAATGTCTGGGTATGTTGCTGGACGGTGTCTGCCGTCAGGCCGAGGCCCATGGCGCGACCGAGATCATGGCGCTGTGTCCCCCGGTCTTCGCGCGCACCATGCGCACCATCGGCTATCCGGTCTACCCGATTGGCGAGCCTTACGTGAACGCGCATGACAACCGCAAGTATGTCGCGATGAAGGGCAAGCTGGCCGGCATCACGGCGAAGCGCCAGTCACAGGACGCCAAAGTGCTGCGGCCTGATTTCGGCGCACAAAGCTCTGCCGCCTAAGGACCGGCCTATCACTTCTCAGGGGTTACGACCCACACGCCCCGTTGGAGACGTCTTGGCGCATCAATCCTGAAAGACGCGCCTAAAGATGGTATCCACGTGCTTCAGGTGATAGCCGAGATCGAATTTTTCTTCGATCTGTTCGGCGGAAAGTGCGGCAAGGACATCAGGATCGGACAGCAGTTCGGTCTTGAAGTCCTTGCCTTCCTCCCAGACCCGCATCGCGTTGCGCTGGACAAGGCGATAGGCGTCTTCACGGCTGACGCCGGCCTGCGTCAGGGCAAGCAAGACGCGCTGGGACATGACCAGACCGCGGAACTTGTTCATGTTTGCCAGCATGTTGTCAGGGTAGATCACCAGCTTTTCAATCACGCCCGCCAGTCGGTTCAACGCGAAATCCAGCGTGATTGTCGTGTCGGGTCCGATGGCGCGCTCGACCGAGGAATGGCTGATGTCGCGTTCATGCCAGAGGGCCACGTTTTCCATCGCAGGCATCACCGACATCCGCACCAGACGGGCGAGACCCGTCAGGTTCTCGGTCAGGACCGGATTGCGCTTGTGCGGCATCGCCGATGACCCCTTCTGGCCCGCGGAAAAGAATTCCTCGGCTTCCAGCACCTCGGTCCGTTGCATGTGGCGGATTTCGATGGCGATGTTTTCGATGCTGCTGGCGATGACGCCCAATGTTGCAAAGAACATCGCGTGGCGGTCACGCGGGATGACTTGCGTGCTGATCGGTTCGGGCTTGAGGCCCAGTTTCGCGCAGACGTGTTCCTCGACGAAAGGGTCGATATTGGCGAAGGTGCCGACAGCGCCCGAGATCGCGCCGGTGGCGATTTCTTCGCGCGCATTGACCAGACGGGCGCGGCCACGGTCCATCTCGGCATAAAAGCGCGCGAAGGTCAGGCCCATGGTGGTGGGTTCGGCGTGGATCCCGTGGCTGCGACCGATGCGGACGGTGTCCTTGTGCTGAAACGCGCGGGCTTTCAGCGCGGCCAGCACGCGGTCCATGTCGGCGATCAGGATATCGGCGGCGCGCACTAGCTGGACGTTCAGCGTCGTGTCCAGCACATCCGACGAGGTCATCCCCTGATGCACGAAGCGCGCGTCCTCGGACCCGATGTGTTCGGCCAGATGGGTCAGAAAGGCGATCACATCGTGTTTGGTGACGGCCTCGATCTCGTCGATGCGGGCGACGTCGAAATCGACATCCTTGGCTTTCCAGACGGCCGCGGCGTTCGCTTTCGGGATCACCCCCAGTTCGGCCTGCGCGTCACAGGCGTGCGCCTCGATCTCGTACCAGATGCGGAACTTGGTGGCGGGGTCCCAGATGGCGGTCATTTCGGGGCGGGAATAGCGGGGGATCATGGGCAGCACCTTGACAGGGGGGTGGGCAGGGGTTTCGCCTCGCGTCATAAGGGGGCGGGGGCGAACCCTCAAGCAAGAGTTGACCTTATGGCAGGGTAGGGCACGTGATACTGGGTGCTGCGGATTTTCTGGGGGACTGGCGCATCACGCGCGAGATCAGTGATTTCCGGCTGCGCGACAGCGGCAGGCTGGAAGGTCTGGCAAGGTTCACCGCCGAAGGCGATGGGCTGCGATACCATGAAAGCGGGACCCTGCGCTTTGCCGGTGGCGCGCCGATCAGGGCCGAGCGCGGCTATCTGTGGCATTTCACAGACACGGATGTGCAGGTTGCCCATGCCGATGGCGCGCCCTTTCACAGCTTTGCGCGCACAGGTGAACCCGAGGCCACACCGCATCTGTGTGGTGAGGATCTCTATCGCGGCACTTATGACTTTTCTGCGTTTCCGGACTGGCAGGTGACATGGGAAGTGCAGGGGCCGCGCAAGGATTACCGGTCGGTCACCCGCTATCGCCGCGCCTGAGACCGCCAACGCGCTTGCGCCCCGTGGCGGCATGGGGCAGAAACAAGCGCAGGAAGTCCAAAAAACAGGGGAGAGCGCCCATGGCCCTCGCATTGAATGACAAAGTCTTGACCGAGGTCTACGGCCCGTCCACGGGAACCGCGCTGCGGATCAAGCAGGTGGCCATGGTGGTGCTGGGCATCGCCGTGCTGGCGATCGCGGCCAAGATCAAGGTGCCCGTTCCCGGGAGCCCTGTTGCGATGAACATGGGCACTTTCGCGGTGCTGACCATCGGTGCAGCCTATGGCCCGCGTCTGGGGCTGACGACCATTCTGGGTTATATGATCGTGGGGATGTTGGGTTTTGATATCTTCCAAAGCTCGACCGCCGATCTGAACGGTATCAACTACATGATGGGCAGCACCGGCGGCTATCTGGTGGGCTATGTGCTTGCCACGCTGGCCTTGGGCTTTGCCGCGCGGGCCGGCTGGGACCGGTCGATGGGCAAGATGGCGCTGGCGATGTTGCTGGGCAACGTGATCATCTATCTGCCGGGTGTGGCATGGTTGGGCGTGCTTTACGGTTTCGACCAGCCGATCCTGCAGTGGGGTCTGACGCCCTTCCTGATCGGTGATGCGCTGAAGCTGGCTCTGGCCGCTTTGCTGCTGCCCGCCATCTGGAAGCTGGTCGGCGACGCCCGCAAGTAAGCAAGCGGGCCACACGAAGGTTTCGGGAAAGGCGCTGCGACTCGCAGCGCCTTTTTCATGCCAGTTGGGTCGTGACTGTCGCGGACCGTTCCAGCGTGCGATGCACGGGGCATTTGTCGGCAATCTCAAGCAGGCGCTGGCGCTGATCGTCGGTGAGGTTGCCCTCAAGACGGATCAGGCGCGCGAAATGATCGACCTTCGCGCCGGGGTCGGCAGCATCGGCGGCATGTTCTTTCGCGTGGGTGATATCGACGCTGACACCTGAAAGCGGCCAGCCCTTGCGCCGCGCATACATGCGGATCGTCATCGCGGTGCAGGCCCCGAGCCCCGCCGAGACCAGACCATAGGGCGTCAGCCCCTTGTCGGTCCCGCCGAATTTGGCGGGTTCATCGGCTAGAATGTGGTGCGTGCCGGACTGGATGTCCTGAAGAAAGCCCGATGGGTCGGCTTCGGTCACGCGCAGGACGCCTTCGGGGACGGTGTCAGTCTTTTCCGCATCGGGCAATTGCAAATAGCGTTTTGACCACGCGGCGATCACCTCGGCGGCATATTCCGCGTCGGCCGGATTGGTGATCAGGTGGTCGGCGTCATCAAGGGTCACAAAGCTTTTGGGGTGCTTTGCGGCAAGAAAGATCTCTGATGCGTTCTCGATCCCGACCGTCACATCGCGCGGGGCGTGCAGGACCAGAAGGGCCGCGCGCAATTTGCCCACCGCTTCTTTCAGCGAGGCTTGGCTGACATCTTCGACAAAGCTTTTGCCAATGCGGAAGGGCCTACCGCCAAGTGTGACCTCGGCCACGCCCTTGTCGACGATCTCGGGCAGGGCATCGGCGAAGTTATGGGTCACATGGGACGGATCGAAGGGGGCGCCGATGGTGACGACGGCCTTCAGGCTGTCGATCTGCGCGGCGGCCTTCAGCACGGCAGCCCCACCCAGCGAGTGGCCGAGGATCAGTGAAGGTGCCATGCCGCGGTCAGTCAACGCCCTTGCGGCGGCGACCAGATCATCCACGTTCGAGGTAAAGCTGGTCTTCTCGAACTCGCCCCCTGAATGGCCGAGGCCGGTGAAATCGAACCGCAGAACGGCAATGCCCATGGCCGCCAGACGCCCCGCGATGCGCCGCGCGGCTTTCAGGTCCTTGGAACAGGTAAAACAATGCGCAAAGAGCGCTGTCGCCAGATGCGGCCCCTGCGGCAGGTCCAGCCGCGCATCAAGGGTGTCTCCGGCGTGGCCAGTAAAGCTGAGTTTCTCTGTTGGCATTGCGGTCCCCTTCCTTTGTCAGACATGGTGCTGAACCAGACATGGGCGGGGCAGCAGTGTCACACAACGCCAATTCCGTACTTTCGCGGCAAGGTGAGAGATGTTACATCGCGACCGCTACGGGCACGGCTTGACGGAAGAATTGTTTTTCGGCGCAGTCCCCGAAACATACAGTCGGCAGCGAGCTTCAGGATGTGCATGTCAAGCAAGCCGAATTGTGAAGGATAACCAGTGGGCGTGATTGATCCGGACCGCCGCTACCTTGTGGTGCGGGCCTATGCTGGCTTTAACGACATGCTTGTTCAGATGGAGCATTGTTTTGCCTATGCCGAGGCGCACGGTCGCGATATCATCCTCGATACAAGCCACTCGGGCATAAAGATGCAGTTTGATGCGCTGTTCCTGATGCCCGAGGTATCAGGCATCAAGGTCCATATTTGGACCGAGGCGATCGGCGCCGAACTTGACGCCTTGGACTCGGTTTATCCGCCGGTGGCACGGCACAAGATGTCCAGCATCAGAGGGGCTTGGAACAGCAAGCTGCTTGCCAAATGCGATGCGGAAACCGGAGCCTTGCTCTGCTTTGATTTCGAGCGTGACTACCGGGCACAGGTTCTGTTCTTCGCGCAGGCAGGCGGTGGGATCATTTCCTTTCGGGCGCTGCGGCGGATGCGTTTGCGGCCTGAAATCGCCCAGCAGATTGTGGCGCGGCTCAAACCGCTGGGGGTCGGTTATGATGCGATTCACATCCGCCACACGGACTACCGGTCGCCCTACATCCGCTTTTTGATTTCGCTTTGGCCCTTCGTGCATGGCCGCAAGGTGCTGATCTGTTCAGACAATGCCGCCGTCAAGGCTGCGGCGCGGCTGATCTTGCCGCGCAGCGCGACGGTATTGAGCATTTCGGATATCCCCGATCTGGGCGGCAAGCCGCTGCATGGTCCTGCGCATGGTGATGCATTTTCAGCGAACCTTGATATGTTGTCCGATCTTTTTGCCCTCGCGTTGAGTGACATGCTGTTCCTGACGCTGGCGAAGGGCGCATCACGCCGAAAGCCGTATTGGTCGGGGTTTTCGGTTCTGGCCTTCATGTTGCAGCAGGACCGTGAATTGGTCAGGCAGCTTCTGGAAACTGCCGGAGAAGAGGCCACCGGCCTTTTCCAGACCGTCGATCAAGGGCCGCAGGGGCGCTTGCGCCGCTTGCAAATCTGGTGTCAGACCCGCTTCAACAAAAGGGTCTTTGGGATCAGGGAGCGTGTCGCAGATGTGATCGCGCCCGGGCCTTTCACAGTGCAGCCACGCCGCCTGCCTGTCGACCCCAGCATGTTGCCTGCCGACGAGACGGGGAGCGGCAATAGGTAGCCCCCATGACACGGGGCGTGACACGGGCATGACACGGGGCATGACACCGGGGGGGCACCCTGACGAAAGAGCCCCGCCAGAGTGTTCTGACGGGGCCGCTTCCTGGTGCCGGTGCTGTGATCAGCAGCTATAGTACAACTTGTACTCGATCGGGTGGGGTGTGTGCTCGTAGGCGTAGACCTCTTCCCACTTCAGTTCCATGTAGCCTTCCAGCTGGTCCTTGGTGAAGACGCCGCCGGCCAGCAGGAATTCGTGATCCTTTTCCAGCTCTTCGAGCGCTTCGCGCAAGCTGCCGCAGACGGTCGGGATCGA
Organism: Yoonia sp.; assembly: GCF_036770585.1. Taxonomy (GTDB): domain Bacteria; phylum Pseudomonadota; class Alphaproteobacteria; order Rhodobacterales; family Rhodobacteraceae; genus Yoonia. The sequence continues at coordinate 24,436 of NZ_DAIPIW010000020.1, forward strand.
GGCCAGCTCTTCGGGGGGCAGGTCGTAAAGGTCCTTGTCCGAGGACGGGCCCGGGTCGATCTTGTTCTTGATGCCGTCGATCCCGGCCATCAGCAGGGCCGCAAAGCACAGGTAAGGGTTGGCCGATGGATCGGGGAAGCGGGCCTCGACGCGCTTGGCCTTCGGGCTTTCGGCCCATGGAATACGCACGCAGCCCGACCGGTTACGGGCCGAATAGGCGCGCAGAACCGGGGCTTCGAAGCCGGGGATCAGGCGCTTGTAGCTGTTGGTCGAGGGGTTGGTGATCGCGTTCAGCGCCTTGGCGTGCTTGAGGATCCCGCCGATGAAATACAGCGCTTCCTGGCTGAGGTCGGCATATTTGTCGCCCGCAAAGAGCGGCTTGCCGTCTTTCCAGATCGACATGTTGACGTGCATGCCGGTGCCGTTGTCGCCTGCGATGGGCTTGGGCATGAAGGTCGCCGATTTGCCATAGGCCTGCGCCACGTTGTGGATCACGTATTTATACTTTTGCAGCTCGTCGGCCTGATGGGTCAGCGTGCCGAAGATCAGGCCAAGCTCGTGCTGGCAAGAGGCGACTTCGTGGTGGTGCTTGTCGACCTTCATGCCCATGCGCTTCATCGTGGACAGCATCTCGGAGCGCATTTCGTGACCGTCATCGATCGGGTTCACGGGGAAGTAGCCGCCCTTGATCCCGGGGCGGTGGCCGGTGTTGCCCATCTCGTATTCTGTGTCGCTGTTCCATGCCCCGTCGAGCGCGTCGACCTCGTAAGAGACCTTGTTCATCTTCACGCTGAATCGCACGTCGTCGAAGACGAAGAATTCGGCTTCGGGGCCAAAGTAGGCGGCGTCGCCGATGCCGGTGGACTTGAGGTATTCCTCGGCCTTGGCAGCGGTCGAGCGAGGGTCGCGGTCGTAGGCTTCCATGGTGTCGGGTTCGACGATGTTGCAGTTGATGCAGACGGTCTTTTCCGCATAGAACGGATCGACGTATGCGGTCGCGGGCTGCGGCATCAGTTTCATGTCGGACTGGTCGATGGACTTCCAGCCGGCAATCGACGAGCCGTCGAACATGAAGCCTTCTTCAAGAAAGTCCTCGTCGACCAGATCGGCCACCACGGTCACATGCTGCAGTTTGCCGCGTGGATCGGTGAAGCGGATGTCGACGTAGTCGGCCTCTTCATCCTTGATCAGTTTCAGAACGTCTTTGTTGTCCATCAGGTATTACCTTTCTGTCCGTAGGGTTTTGGTATGGCCTGCAACGCGCCGCGGCGGCGCGACAGGAACATGCGTGTTTAGATTGCTTCGTTGCCGGTTTCGCCGGTCCGGATGCGGATCACCTGTTCGACCGACGACACGAAAATCTTGCCGTCGCCGATCTTGTCGGTCTTCGCCGCTGAAATGATGGCTTCGATCGCCGCCTCGACCTGATTGTCGGCCAGCACGACCTCGATTTTGACCTTGGGCAGGAAGTCGACCACGTATTCGGCACCACGATAGAGTTCCGTGTGACCTTTCTGACGGCCAAAGCCTTTGACTTCCATCACCGACAGGCCCTGCACGCCGACGTCTTGCAGCGCTTCCTTGACCTCGTCGAGTTTGAACGGCTTGATGATCGCTTCGATTTTCTTCATCGGACTGCGACTCCCTTTGGTGTTTCGCAAAGGGTGAGACCATTTCTCTTGCACAGGGACAATTCATGGCGGATTTTCGGGGCGGAGCCACCGACGGAAACGAGAGGCATTGCCGAAATTTTGTGCATATAGATTTAAATGCGGGCAGTTTGTGAAAAGGGACTGCTGAAACCATGACCGAACTGCTGACGGCTGCCCAAATGCGCGCCATCGAACAGGCCGCGATCGGCGCTGGCGGGGTCACAGGGCTGGCGTTGATGGAGCGCGCAGGCCGCGGGGTGGTCGCCGCGATTTTCGCGCAATGGCCGGACTTGGCGCCGTCCTGGGGGCCAACCCCGAAACCCCCGGACCATGCCTTGCCGGATGCAGAGCGGGGGCGGCACAGGGCATGGGTGCTTTGCGGGCCGGGAAACAACGGGGGCGACGGCTTCGTTGTCGCGCGACTGTTGAAGGATTGCGGCTGGGATGTCGCGGTCTGGTTCGGCGGCGAGGCGGAAAAACTGCCCCCCGATGCAAAAGTGAATCATGCGCGGTGGTGCCGGATGGGCGCAGTGACGGCGGGCAGCCCCGACAAACCGCCCGGTATGGGCGGATCGTCCACCTTGCCGGGGCGGTGTGATGTGCTGGTGGATGCGCTGTTCGGCTGCGGTCTGAACCGCCCCTTCGCGGGCATCCATGCCACGACCGGGCTGGATGCAGAGAGCCTGAGACAGGCGGGGGCGCGTTGCGTGGCTGTGGATATCGTCTCGGGTCTTTGTGCAGACAGCGGGCGTATCCTCGGGCGGGCGGACCGGGCCGATCTGACGGTCAGCTTCCATCGCGCCAAATGCGGCCACGTCCTGCAAGAGGGGCCCGCGCAAACCGGGCGATTGACCGTGGTCGATATCGGGTTGCAGCCAGACCCGGGGCAAGCGGACGTTGTGGCGCTTGCCGGTGGGGACCTCGCGGGTCTGCGCAAGGGGCAGGGGCACAAATACACCCATGGTCATGCGCTGGTCCTGTCGGGCGGCAGCGGCAAGGGCGGCGCGGCGCGGCTTGCCGCGCGTGGGGCGCTGCGGATCGGGGCAGGGGCGGTCACGGTGGGGTCCCCGCCCGAGGCAATGGCCGAGAATGCGGCACAATTGACTGCGGTCATGCTGCAGGCCGTGGGGGATGCGGGCGCCTTTGATGCGATCATCGCCGACAGGCGGATCAATGCGCTCTGTCTGGGCCCGGGTCTGGGCCTTTCGGATACTGCGGCGGCCCTGATCGGCGCGGCGCTGGCTGCCGGTCGCGCGACGGTGCTGGACGCGGATGCGCTGACGCTGCTGGCGCGGGACGCGCACCTATTCGACGGGCTGCACGGGCGATGTGTCCTGACGCCGCATGACGGCGAATTCGCGCGGCTTTTTCCTGACCTCGCCAAGAAACTGCACGCACCCGCCACCACGGGGCCCGCCTATTCCAAGGTCGATGCAACGCGTCAGGCGGCGGCGCGGGCGGGATGTGTGGTGCTGTTTAAGGGGCCCGATACGGTGATCGCCGATCCATCAGGGCGATGCCGCGTCAACGCCGCCGTCGCCGACCGCGCGGCCCCTTGGCTGGCCACCGCCGGTGCGGGCGATGTGCTGGCGGGGTTCATCACTGGTCTGCTGGCGCGCGGCCATGCCCCGATGCAGGCGGCTGAAACCGCCGCATGGCTGCATGCGGAATCCGCGCGCTCTTTCGGTCCGGGCCTGATCGCCGAGGACCTGCCCGAGGAACTGCCCAAAGTCCTGCGCAAGTTGGGAATCTGACGCGATTTTCCGCTCGCATCCGCCGCGCGGCTTTGCTAGACACCGCCCAACTTTGGGGCAGGCCCGCGCCTGCCCCTTTATGATCATGCGGGTGTGGCGAAATTGGTAGACGCACCAGATTTAGGTTCTGGCGCCGCAAGGCGTGGGGGTTCAAGTCCCTCCACCCGCACCAAAGATGGAAAAGAAGGACAGCACATGCAGGTCACCGAGACCCTGAACGAAGGCCTCAAGCGCGGTTATGCGATCACTGTGACGGCCGCAGAACTTGACGCGAAAGTCGAAGAAAAGCTGAAAGAGGCGCAGCCCGATATCGCCATGAAGGGGTTCCGCAAGGGCAAGGTGCCGATGTCGCTGCTGCGCAAGCAGTATGGCCAGCGTCTTTTGGGGGAATCGATGCAGGAAGCGATCGATGGTGCCCTCTCCGCGCATCTGGAAGAAACCGGTGACCGGCCCGCCGCCCAGCCCGAAATGAAGATGACCAACGAGGACTGGAAAGAGGGCGACGACGTCAATGTCGCGATCACCTACGAGAAACTGCCCGAGATCGACGATGTCGATTTCACGAAGATCAAGCTGGAACGGCTGGTCGTGAAGGCCGATGCGGATGCGGTGAAAGAGGCGCTGGACAGCCTTGCCGAAAGCCCGCAGGCGGTCAGCTATGAGGCCAAGAAGGGTGCCGCCAAGGATGGCGATCAGGTCGTGATGGATTTCGTCGGCAAGGTCGATGGCGAGGCCTTCGAGGGCGGCTCGGCAGAGGATTATCCGCTGGTTCTTGGCTCCAATTCGTTCATTCCAGGTTTCGAGGACGGCCTGCTGAAGGTGAAGGCCGGTGACGAGAAAGACGTCGAAGTGACCTTCCCCGAGGATTATCAGGCGGCGCATCTGGCGGGCAAGACGGCGGTCTTCACCTGCACCATCAAAGAGGTGAAGGGCCCCAAAAAGCCGAAACTCGACGATGAACTGGCCAAGAAGTTCGGCGCAGAGGATCTTGACGCGCTGAAGGCGCAGATCACCGACCGTCTGGAGGCCGAATACACCGGTGCCGCGCGCGCGGTCGCCAAGCGTGGCCTGCTGGATGTGCTGGACAAAAAGGTCAGTTTCGATCTGCCACAGGCGCTGGTCGATGCCGAGGCGAATTCGATTGCCCACCAGCTTTGGCACGAGGAAAACCCCGATGTGCATGACCACAACCACGACAAGATCGAACCGACCAAAGAGCATGTCAAACTGGCCGAACGTCGCGTGAAGCTGGGTCTGTTGCTGGCCGACATCGGCCAGAAGGCGGAAGTGAAGGTCACCGATCAGGAGATGACGCAGGCGATCATGACTCAGGCGCGCCAGTATCCCGGTCAGGAACGCCAGTTCTTCGAGTTCGTCCAGCAGAACGCGCAGTTCCGCCAGCAACTGCAGGCGCCGCTGTTCGAGGACAAGGTCGTCGATTACATCTTCGCGCAAGCCGCCGTGAAGGACAAAGAGGTCAGCAAGGACGACCTGCAAAAGGCGGTCGAGAAGCTGGAAGAGGAAGAATAGGCGGGTCGCACCCACCGGTTCCATCAGAAAGGCACCCCTTGCGGGTGCCTTTCGCGTTTTGGGTGCAGCGCCCTTGAAAAGACCTTGAAAATGCCCGGTTTCCGGACTTTCCTCACGATAATGCGAGTATATTAAGCCACGTCAGTCAAGGAAGACCGTCATGTTGAAGAAGTCCCTGATGGCTGTGGCGCTGACCTTCGGGTGGCAGACTGCAGCAGTTGCATGTCCCGATTTCAACATCGCGCCTCAGGCCAGCTATCAGGCCTCTGGCCAGCAGCTTTACCAGAAGCGTGGTTTCGATGTGGTCGCGGGTGGCAATCATTACATCTGGGATTGCCCGTCAATCAGGCCGGGCACGGATACGGGTGCAGGGTATTTCCCTGCCGCGCCCGATTTTTCATTCCAGCTGTCGGGCATGTCGCCCTATCAGCTTGTGGTCAGCGTGATCAGTGAATGTGATGCGGCATTGTTGATCAACACCGCGTCGGCGACCTGGTATTACGACGACGATGACAACGGGAACCTTGACCCACGGATCGTCCTGACCCGTCCTGCTGACGGTCGGATCGATATCTGGATCGGGACCTATGATGGCCAATACTGCAACGCCCACTTGCAGATGGAGACCTTCGACCGCTAAACCGGCCGCCCAAGGCGACCGGCCAGAGGTCGATCGTCGGACCTGTTAGTTCTGCGCCAGCAGAAGTTCGGTCAGGCTGACCCCGACGGTCAGGGCGCCGATCGTTTCGCCAGTTGCGGTGTCCGTGACCGCGACCGAGATCTGGCCCTGCACTTCCTGTGAAGACTCGTCGTATTCGGGATCACTGAAATGCGCCGCACCCGCCCCAAGCGGGTAGGTCAGTGTGAACTTTTCCTCGTCCCCTTGCCAGTAGTCCGAGGTGGCGACCGCCGCCGCGACGTTCAGACCCCGTGCATCCATGATGAAGGCTTCGGTGATAACGCCCCCTGATGCACCGACCTGCTGGCGCAGAAAGTCGGCAGCGGGGTTATTGAGCACCTCTGCGATGATCGGCGCGTCATCGGCCCCGTAAAAGCCGATCCACATCTGATCCATGGTGTCGATCTGGGCCTGATCGTAACTTGCCGTCACCCCGTTTTGCGCGGCAATCGCCGCGACCAGCACCGGATCGTTCATCCAGCCCTGCACATGTGTTTCAAGATAGTTTTGCATCGCATCCTGGAATTCGTCCGCCTGGGCCGTGCCAGCGACAAAGAGCAATGCGGCCGCGAATATATGTTTCATGGTCACCTCCGTTCCGTGTGAGGTCACAATCGCAGCGTTTTCCCAAGAATTGCTGAAGCACGAAAAAAGGCCGCACCCGAAGGCGCGGCCCTGATATTGCAAAGAGGCGAGGACTTACTTGTCGTCGTCCTCTGCTGCGTCGTCGGCAGCGGGGGCCGGGCCGTCGTCGTCGTCGAATGCAGCGCCACCGATGTCGTCGAAAAGCTCTTGGATTTCGAATTCGGCAGCGGCTTCCTCTTCTGCGGCAAGCTCGGCGATGGATTTGCCGGCTTCCTGCAGTTCGGCCTCTTCGGCGGAACGGGCGACGTTCAGTGTGATCGTGACCTCGACCTCGGGGTGCAGCACGACGGTGACGTCATGCAGCCCCAGTTCCTTGATCGGACCTTTCAAGACAACCTGACGCTTGTCGATCGAGAAACCGGCCGTGGTCGCGGCGTCGGCGGCGTCACGGGTCGTGACAGAGCCGTAGAGCGACCCGCCATCAGAGGCGGAGCGGATGACGATGAACTTCTGGCCGTCCAGTTTTGCGCCCAGTGCCTCGGCTTCTTTTTTGGATTCGAGGTTGCGGGCCTCCATCTGGGCCTTTTCGGCTTCGAAACGGGCCATGTTGGCGGCGTTCACGCGCAGCGCCTTGCCTTGGGGCAGCAGATAGTTGCGGGCATAGCCGTCTTTGACAGAGACGACCTCGCCCATCTGGCCCAGCTTGGCGACGCGTTCGAGAAGAATGATATCCATGGGATCTGTTCCTTACTTCACGGCGTAGGGCAGCAGGGCCAGGAAGCGGGCACGCTTGATCGCCCGGGCGAGGGCGCGCTGGTTCTTGGCACCGACGGCGGTGATGCGGGCAGGCACGATCTTGCCGCGCTCGGAAATGTAGCGCTGCAGGGTGCGGGTGTCCTTGTAGTCGATCTTCGGTGCGTCTTCACCGTCGAAGGGATCGGACTTGCGGCGGCGGAAAAATGGTTTGGTTGCCATGATTGTCTCTCCTTATCTGATCAACGGCTCGGGCGCTCGCGGCGGTCGCCACGCTCTTCGCGCTTTTGCATCTGGACCGAGGGGCCGTCTTCATGTGCGTCGACCTTGATGGTCAGGACACGCATCACATCGTCATGCAGGCGCATCAGACGTTCCATTTCCTGCACGGCAGGGGCGGGCGCGTCGGTGCGCAGCAGGGCGTAGTGACCCTTGCGGTTCTTGTTGATCTTGTAGGCCATCGTCTTGACGCCCCAATACTCGTTCGCAACGACCTTGCCGCCGTTGTCTGCAAGAATGGTGCTGAAATGTTCGATCAGGCCTTCGGCTTGCGTGTTGGACAGGTCCTGACGCGAAATCATGACATGCTCGTATAGCGGCATGTTTTCTCCAGTTCTTTCATCGGCGCACTTCAAAGGACGGGATGTTCACCTGCTGCGTCCCATCCACGAGAGGCTGCGCAGTTCATAACCTTCACAGCAGGATGCGGCCTTATACAGGGGATCACGCATCGCGCAAGGCCACAAGGACTCGGCAGACCATCTTTTTGGGCAATAAACGCCAGCTTCCCAACACTGCCCAAGCCTTGCCCAGATCTCGCCCTGATTGGGCGTCACAAAAAGATGGTTACGAAATGGAGAGAACCATGGCGAGTCTGGATGACATCACCCTCGACGTGTTGCGGCCCGGCAGGCAGGACAAGCACCTTGCGGTCAGGACCGAGCCTTGGGGATATATCGTCCGCGCCGGAAACCGTCCGCCGCTGGATTTGGTGATCCTTCAGGTTCTGGCCTACTTTCTGGGCGTTTGCTTTGTGACGGCCGGTATCGGGATCCTGGTCTTGCCAGCCCTGATGAGCGGGCTTGACCTTGGCCCGCTGCGGATGGGGGCTGCGGTGCTTTTCGGTGCCGGAGCGGTCTATCTTTTGTGGTTTGCAAGCCGCGGGAGCAAGGTCGATGTCCATGTGGATACATCCGCGCGCGAAATCCGCGAGGTGATCGCCAACCGCGTCGGCAAGCCGACCGTTCTTCAGTCCTATGGTTTCGGGGAAATCGGCGGGGTCTATGTCGAAACGGCGGCAGGCGATGCACCGGCACAATTGGTGATCGGCTATCGTGGCCAGTCCATCCTGATCGCGCTGGGTGAGACCGATGAACTCGATGAGTTGCGCAAGCGGCTGTCGCGCGATCTGATGGGGCCTCTTGCGATGGACCATCTGGTCACCCGCCGCGCGCAGGACCGAACGACTGCCCCGAAGGCGGAAAGCCGCGCGGCCTGAGGGCGCGTGCGACCGCGCCCCCGACCGCGCCCCCGCCTGCGACTGCCGATCCGCTGCCGCGCCACATTGCTTGTGTGCTGCTCCGACGCGGGGTAAGCCTGCAGGAAAACTGCGGGAGCGAGAGGGAACAGCATGCGCGCATTTGTATTTCCGGGGCAGGGTGCCCAGACCATCGGCATGGGCAAGGCGCTGGCCGAGGCTTACCCCGCGGCGCAGGCCGTCTTCGACGAGGTCGACGAGGCCTTGGGAGAAAAGCTCTCGGCGCTGATCTGGGAGGGCGATATCGCGGAGCTGACCCTGACGGCGAATGCGCAGCCTGCCTTGATGGCGACCTCGCTGGCGGTCGTGCGCGCGCTGGAGGCCGAGGGGGTCGCGATCGGTGCGGCGGCTTTTGTCGCCGGTCATTCCTTGGGTGAATATTCGGCACTGGCGGCGGCGGGGGCTTTCAGCCTTGCCGATACCGCCCGCCTGCTGCGCATCCGTGGTCGTGCCATGCAGGAGGCGACGCCGGTCGGCGAGGGGGCGATGGCGGCGATACTGGGGCTGGAGCTTGCCGCCGTGCAAGAGATCGCCGCTGCGGCGGCGGCGGGTGACGGCATCTGCCAGGCGGCGAATGACAACGATCCGGCGCAGGTCGTCGTTTCCGGCACCAAGGCGGCGGTGGAACGCGCTGTCGAGATCGCCAAGGACAAGGGCGCCAAGCGTGCATTGTTGCTGCCGGTCTCGGCACCTTTCCATTGCGCCCTGATGGCGCCTGCGGCCGAGGTGATGGCGAGGGCCCTGGCGGATGTGACGATCAATGCGCCGGCGGTGCCTGTCGTCTCGAACGTGCTGGCGGGGCCGGTCACTGAGCCTGCGCAGATCCGCGAGTTGCTGATCAAGCAGGTCACCGGCGCTGTGCGCTGGCGCGAGAGCGTGATGTGGATGGCGGCCCAGGGCGTCACGGAAACCTACGAGATCGGCGCAGGCAAGGCCCTGTCGGGCATGATCAAACGCATCGACCGCGAGATCGCCGCGCAGGCGGTGGGGACACCCGAAGACGTGCTTGCTGCGGCAACTGCGCTGAAGCAGAATTAGGAAAGGGATGGAAATGTTCGATTTGACTGGAAAAAACGCGCTGATCACCGGTGCGTCGGGCGGGATCGGCGGCGCGATTGCCAAGGCCTTGCATGATGCCGGCGCGACGGTGGCGCTGTCGGGAACCCGGGTTGCGCCGCTGGAAGAGCTTGCCGCAAGTCTGGGGGATCGCACCCATGTGCTGCCGTGCAACCTGTCGGACGCGGAAGCCGTCAACGCCCTGCCGAAACAGGCCGTCGATGCGATGGGATCGGTGGACGTTCTGGTCAACAACGCCGGAATCACCCGCGACAATATTTTCATGCGCATGTCGGACGAGGAATGGTCCAGCGTGCTGGAGGTGAACCTCACCTCGACCATGCGGCTGTGCAAGGGTGTCATTCGCGGCATGATGAAGGCGCGTTGGGGGCGGATCGTCAATATCTCGTCCGTGGTCGGCGCGACCGGCAATCCGGGGCAGGCGAATTACGCGGCCTCGAAAGCGGGTATGGTGGGGATGTCCAAATCCATCGCCTATGAGGTGGCCAGTCGCGGGATCACCGTCAACTGCGTCGCGCCGGGCTTTATCACCACCGCGATGACCGACAAGCTGACCGATGACCAGAAGGCGGGTATTCTGACCCAAGTGCCCGCTGGCCGCATGGGCGAGGCGGAGGAGATCGCTGCCGCGGTGCTCTATCTGGCCAGCCCCGAAGCGGCCTATGTGACGGGAACGACCTTGCATGTAAATGGCGGAATGGCCATGTTGTAAGCCAGTGGTCCCTCTTTGGTTGAAAGCGTTTGCCAACGAGGGATTCTCTGCTATAGGCCACGCAGATTTGCAGACCGAGGGGATGGCATGCGTCATTTCGGCTGCGAAACAAGTCGGGCACTGACCCGAGGAACAGCGGGCGCAGGCCCAGAAACAAATGAGGAACTGATATGAGCGACGTCGCAGACCGCGTACGCAAGATCGTTGTTGAACATCTTGGTGTTGAAGAAGACAAAGTGACGGAAGCTGCGTCCTTTATCGACGATCTGGGTGCAGACAGCCTCGACACCGTCGAGCTGGTCATGGCCTTTGAAGAGGAATTCGGGATCGAGATCCCCGACGATGCCGCCGAAACCATCCAGACCTTCGGCGATGCGGTCAAGTTCATCGACGGCGCGCAGTAAGCTGCAGCCTCACCGGTTTTGAAACGGCGTCCTTCGGGGCGCCGTTTTTCGTTTGCGGCTGTCGTGGCGCGTCTGTGCGGGACCGCCCTTGTCACCGCCGATCGAGAGGGTGGGATGAAAACTCTTGCCGATGTTGCGGGGGTGGGGCCGCCGCTCTTGCCCCTTTGGCGCGGGCTGGGCTATCAGAGTGCGAAAGATCGCTTGAGGTGAGGGCTGAATATGCGTCGTGTGGTTGTGACAGGGCTGGGGTTGGTGACGCCGCTGGCTGACGGTGTCGAGGAAAGCTGGTCGCGCATTCTGGCGGGTCAGTCGGGCGCGGGCCGCATCACCGGCTTCGATCCCGGCAATCTGACCACCCAATACGCCTGCGAGGTGCCTTTGGGTGACGGGACGGATGGCACCTTCAATCCCGACAAATACATGGATGCCAAGGAACGCCGGAAGGTCGATACCTTCATCCTTTTCGGCATGGCAGCGGCCCAGCAGGCCATCGAGGATTCCGGCTGGCAGCCCGAGGACCGCGAGGCGCTGGAGCGCACGGGTGTTCTGATCGGCTCGGGGATCGGAGGGCTGAATTCGATTGCGGACACCGCCGTCATGATGGCCGAGAAGGGGCCGCGCCGTGTCTCGCCCTTCTTTGTGCCGGGGGCGCTGATCAACCTGATTTCGGGGCAGGTCTCGATCCGTTACGGGTTCCGTGGGCCGAACCATTCGGTCGTCACCGCCTGTTCGACGGGGGCACATGCGATTGGCGATGCCTCGCGCTTGATCCAGTATGGCGATGCGGATGTGATGATCGCAGGCGGGGCCGAGGCCGCGATTTGCGAACTTGGTATCGCCGGGTTCAATGCCTGCAAGGCGCTGAGCACACAGCACAACGACGACCCGACCAAGGCGAGCCGTCCCTGGGATGCCGACCGTGACGGTTTCGTCATGGGCGAGGGCGCGGGGATCGTCGTGCTGGAGGAATACGAACACGCCAAGGCGCGCGGTGCCAAGATCTATGCCGAGGTGCTGGGCTATGGTTTGAGCGGTGACGCCCATCACATCACCGCCCCGCCGCCCGATCACGAGGGCGCCGAACGCGCCATGCGCAATGCCTGCCGCAATGCCGGGATCACGCCGGACCGGATCAATTATGTGAACGCCCATGGCACCTCGACCATGGCGGATACCATCGAGCTGGGCGCGGTGGAGCGTCTGGTGGGCGATGCGGCGTCGAAATTGAAGATGTCCTCGACCAAGTCGATGACGGGGCATTTGCTGGGCGCTGCGGGCGCCATCGAGGCGATTTTCTCGATCCTCGCGATCCGTGACCAGGTGGCACCGCCGACGATCAATCTGGACAATCCCGCAGCCGAGACGGTCGTGGACCTTTGCGCCAATGAAAAGCGGCCTTGCGAGATCAATGTCGCCCTGTCGAACTCGTTCGGCTTCGGCGGCACCAATGC
>NZ_DAIPIW010000021.1:0-36553 GCF_036770585.1 Yoonia sp.
TGAAGTAGACATGTTCGAAAATGCAGAAACGGGCGCAGTTCGGGCGGAAGGGAAAATGGCTTTCGACACCGTTTGCGGTGATCACCACCATCTCGCCCGGTTCGATTTCACGGACGAAATCTGCCCCGATGATGTCCAGCGCGCAGGTTTCCGACGCCAGCGCCCAGCCACCACCCACCTTGCCCAGCACCAAAGGGCGCACGCCCAATGCATCGCGGCATCCGATCAGCTTGGTCCGCGTCATCGCCACGATGGAAAACGCGCCTTCGACCTTGCGCAGCGCCTCTTCCATGCGGTCGGGGATGTTTCTGCCCATGGAGCGCGCCATCAGGTGGATGATGCATTCGGTGTCGGACGAGCTTTGAAAGATCGAGCCCCGCTCGATCAACTTGCGCCGCAGCGACAGGGCATTGGTGATATTGCCGTTGTGGGCGATTGCGGCACCGCCCATCGCGAACTCGCCGAAGAAGGGCTGCACGTCGCGGATGGCGGTCTGCCCGCTCTTGTTACCGGCCGTCGAATAGCGGACATGACCGATCCCGATCGATCCGGGCAAGCGGGCCATCATCTTTTCCGAGGTAAAGTTGTCGCGGACAAGCCCCATGCGGCGGACCTGATTGAAACCGGTCTCGGGGCTGTGGGTGACGATGCCGCCGGCCTCTTGTCCGCGATGCTGCAGGGCGTGCAGCCCGAGGGCGACGAAATTTGCAGCCTCTGCAACGCCGATCACACCAAAGACGCCGCATTCCTCCCGCAATTTGTCATCGTCGAAAGGGTGGGCGGGTGGCAGGTGCTTGGACAAGGGGGCAGCTCCGAATCCGGTGGGTCACGCTTGCGCCCGTCATAGAGCCTCGCGCGGGGTATGTCACGAAACGATCATGAACCCGTTCCAAAAAACGGAGGCCGCGCTGCATAATATCGACAGAACGGGCGACGCGTCCGCAGCGCTTGCACTGGCAAGCGGCGCGGTTGCGCGTCTACCGCCGGTTGGATCAGGCGTCGCTCCCCGGCGCTGCTGGTGCACCGCAATTGCCGACCAACTGGCCATATTGTTGCGTGATCCAGCCAAGGGCCTGTTCGGGGTTCTGCTCTTCGATGCGCTGCGTCAGTTGCGCAAATACATCGGCCGAGCGGCTGTCATCGATGATCGCGATATCCTTTGCGGCGAAAATCGTCTCGTAGACGAAGAAAGCCACGGCAACCAGCACGATGCCCCGCAGCACGCCGAAGAAGAAACCAAGCGCCTGATCGATCCCGCCAAGCGAGGATCGTTGCACGACTGTTGCGAAAAGCGGGGTAAAGATCGACACCACGATCAATGCGACCGCAAAAACACCCGCAAAAGCGGCGATGATCGCCAATTCGCAGCTATCCCCGATGAAATCACCCAAGATCGGGACCTGCTTGACCAGCGGTTCGACCTGATCGGCAAAGATAAAGGCCACCACGGCGGCACCGATCCATCCCACAATCGCCATGGTCTCGCGCACCAGCCCGCGACTGTAGGCAAGGACGCCCGAAATCAAGAGAATTGCGGCAACGCCCGCGTCGACGAGTGTAAAGCCTTCCATACCCTGTCCCCTACTGGCGTCGCATTAGCGCGCGCCGAAAACCGATTCAACAAATCCCGTCAGAGTTGTGGCGCTGCGCTGCTGCAGGCCCGAAACGGCCGGTTGCTTGGCCTGCTGCGGAACGATCGCCTCTGTAAAACCAAGTTTTTGGGCTTCTTTCAATCTATTTTCTGTCTGAACAACGGGACGCAGGGCACCAGAAAGGCTTATTTCTCCGAAAACTACCGTCTTTTCGGGCAAGGTGGCGTCTTCGCGTGCCGACACAAGGGCTGCGGCGACCGCAAGATCGGCGGCCGGTTCGTTGATCCGCAATCCGCCCGCGACGTTGAGATAGACATCAAGGCCCGTGAAAGGGATGCCGCAGCGGGATTCGAGCACGGCAAGGATCATCGCCAGACGGCCCCCATCCCAGCCGACCACGGACCGGCGCGGCTGGCTGTGCGGCGAGGGTGCCACAAGCGCCTGTATCTCGCAGAGCATCGGGCGGCTGCCCTCGATCCCCGCAAAGACGACGGACCCAGGCGCAGGGGCGCCACGTTCTGACAGGAACAGCGCCGAGGGGTTGCGGACCTCGGCCAACCCCTTGCCCGTCATTTCGAAGACGCCGATTTCGTCGGCGGGACCAAAGCGGTTCTTGACCGCGCGCAGGATGCGGAACTGATGCCCGCGCTCGCCCTCGAAATAGAGGACGGTGTCGACCATGTGTTCGACGACGCGCGGCCCTGCGATGGCGCCTTCCTTGGTGACATGTCCCACCATGATCACCGCCATGCCGTTGCGCTTGGCGAATGTGGTCAGCTCATGCGCCGAGGCGCGGACCTGGCTGACGCTGCCTGGAGCACTTTCGACCGTGTCCGCCCACATGGTCTGGATCGAGTCGATGATGGCAAGGTCGGGTCTTTCCGCCTCGAGCGTGGTCAGGATATCGCGCAGGTTGGTTTCGGCGGCCAGCAGGACCGGGCTTTTTTCCAAGCCCAACCGCCGTGCGCGCATCTGCACCTGTGCGTTGGATTCTTCGCCCGAGATATAGATGACCTTCAGGCCATTGCGGGCGAAACGGGCAGCGGCCTGCAACAGCAATGTGGATTTTCCGATCCCCGGGTCACCGCCAACCAGCAGGGCCGAGGCCTTGACCAACCCGCCGCCCAGCACACGGTCCAGCTCGCCCACGCCCGCTTGCGTTCGTGGAGGCTCGGTCTCTTGTGTGTCCAGATCGGTCAGCGGGATCGCCTGCCCACGAACCGCGCCCAGTGTCTTGCCCTTCGGACCACTGCTGAGCGCCTTGGTTTCATGGATGGTGTTCCACGCCTGACAGCTTTCGCATTGGCCCGCCCACTTTCGGTAGACCGCGCCACATTCGGAACAGGAAAAGGAAAAGTCTTTGGCCATGTTCACCTTTTGGACCAATTCCGGCCATGCGGCAAGCGCCACCTCAGGCGGCTTGCGCTTTTGCCTTCGGTGTGAGGGCGGAAATCAGGATCGAGGCCAGAATACAGGCCGTAAACAGATAAAGTCCCCAGCCGGTTTCGATGCGTCCGATGCCGACGCCTTTGAACACGACGATGTAAAGCGCAACCAGAAAGACATCCGCCATGGCCAGCTTGCCGATCCACGACAGCACGGGGATCGTCTGGTCCTTCAGCAGGTCGAAATGCACCAGCGCCAGCCCGATGGTCTTCAGGTAGGGCGCGAAGAGCGCAAAGGTCGTGACCAGCAGGGCAAGCGCGACATCGCTGTCCCACAGGGCCTGCATACCGGAGATGACGCTGATCTCACTCAGCCCGAAGAGGGGCAGCAGACCCGCCCGCATCAAAGGCGCGAACCAGGCGATTGGAAACAGGATCAAAAGGGAAAGATTGGCGATCCGCAGGATGTTCAGCATCATTTCCCGAACGTCTTGCGGGCATACCGCGCGCCCAACTGGGTCAGGATCTCGTAGCCGATGGTCATTGCCGCCCGGGCCAGATCATCGACGCCTTGCTGCGGACCGATCAGGGTCAGTTTGGCGGGGTCGCCTTCAACATCGGTCACATCGATCGTCAGCAGGTCCATCGAAACCCGACCGACCAGCTTGCAAGGGATCTCACCCGCATAGAGCGTCGCACGATCCGACAACATCCGGATGATACCGTCGGCATAGCCACCCGAGACCGTGGCGATGCGTGACGGGCGCTCGGCCTGCCAAGAATTGCCGTATCCCACGACCTCGCCCTCGGCCACGTCACGGATCTGGACGACCGGCAGGTCAAGCTCGATCACCGGTTGCGCATCTGCATAGGGCAGCCCGCCATAGAGACCGATCCCGGGGCGGGTCAGATCGAAATGGTAGTCCGGTCCGAGCAGGATACCCCCCGTCGCGGCCAGCGAACGCGGCACGGTGATCCCGTCCGTCATCTTGCGGAATTGCGCCAACTGATAGGCGTTCATCGGGTGGTCCGGTTCATCCGCGCAGGCGAGATGCGACATGACAAGGGTCGGGCGCTGCGCAAGGGCCACCTCGGCCACGGCGGCCCATTCAGAGATTTCCATCCCCAGCCGGTTCATGCCGGTATCAAGCTGGATACCGAACGGATGGTCGGGCAGGGTTTCGAGATGCCGTGTCAACTGGTCGACCGAGTTGATCATCGGTGTCAGGCGCAGATCACGGATCAGGTCCGTATCGCCCTTCATATGGCCGGAAAAGACGTTGATCTCGGGGCGGGGGCCAAGCTCTTCACGGATGACGGCCGCCTCTTCGGCGACGGCGACAAAGAACTGGCGGACGCCGGCCTTGAACAGCGCCTTGGCGACATTTGCCGCGCCAAGACCGTAAGCGTCGGCTTTGACCACGGCCGCTGTCTTGCAACCCGTCATGGCATCCAGATTGCGCCAGTTGGCGACAACCGCATCAAGGTCGATAATCAGGCGTCCCGTGCTCATGGCCGTCTTTTGGCAGGGGTCGTCGCATCGGGCAAGCAAATTGCGGCAGCCGCGGCACCCTGCGCATGGATCGGCACAAAGGCGCCTTGATCAGTCGGGACAGTCTCCAAGCCCGTTAAGCGCCGCGACCATGTCTCTTGCCAGGTCGCTGTCGATTGCGTCGCTTGAGTAAAAGCCATTGTCGATTTCCCCCGTGAACACAGGGGATGCCACCTGCTGGCCGCAGATGAACATCGTGACAGGCTGATTGACATGCAGGCGCGTGAACTGCGCGAAAGAGGCGGTTCCCGCTTCATCCAGCGCGAAAGCGACGCGCGCGGTATCATCGTCAATTTCGACGAAATCGGCCCGCATCTGTTCGGCGGGAAAACGGAGGTCACCCAAGAAACCGGTAAATCTTACCACAAAACCCTGATTGCTTTGCGCAACCACGGGGCTGGCCACCATCACTGCGGCCAGCAGAAGCTTCTTCATCGTGCAATCCTCCCTAGAATTGCGGTTCGTCGCCCTGTTGCCATGGCTTGGCAAGATTACCAAAGCGCGTGAATTCGGCAAGGAAAGATAATTCCACGGTGCCGATCGGGCCATGGCGTTGCTTGCCGACAATGACTTCGGCCTTGCCATGGGCGCGGGACATCTTCTCTTGCCATCCGGCGATGGCCTCGAGGTTGTCATCATCGGGTTTTTCGCGCTCGATGTAGTATTCGCCACGGTAAACGAACATCACGACGTCCGCGTCCTGCTCGATCGAGCCCGATTCGCGCAGGTCCGACAGTTGCGGACGTTTGTCGTCACGGGATTCGACCTGACGCGACAACTGCGACAGGGCGACGACGGGAATGTTCAGCTCTTTCGCGATGGCCTTGAGACCCATCGAAATCTCGCCGATTTCCTGCACGCGGTTGTCCGAGGTGCCGCGCACCAGTTGCAGATAGTCGACGATCAGCAGGTCAAGCCCATGGGTCCGCTTCAGCCGTCTTGCCCGTGCCGCAAGCTGCGCGATCGGGATGGCGGCGGTGTCGTCGATATAAAGCGGGCAGGCCTCAAGCTGCTTGGCGGCATCGACGAAGCGGCGGAACTCGCCCTCGGTCATGTCACCCTGGCGGATCTTGTGCGACGAGATTTCCGAGGCATCCGCAAGAATCCGTCCGGCAAGTTGCTCGGCGCTCATTTCCAGCGAGAAGAACCCGACCACACCACCGTCCACCGCGCCCTCGGTGCCATCCTGCAGCCGACCGCGACGATAGGCCTTGGCCACGTTGAAGGCGATATTGGTCGCAAGCGAGGTCTTCCCCATCGACGGCCGCCCGGCGAGGATCAGAAGGTCCGACTTGTGCAGACCGCCCAACTTGCGGTCGAGATCGGTCAGACCGGTGGCAAGTCCGGCCAGCCCGCCCTCGCGCTGATAGGCGCTATTGGCGACTTCGACGGCACCGGTGACAGCCGAGAGGAAGGATTGGAACCCCCGTTCCGTCACGCCTTGTTCGGCAAGCGCGTAAAGCGCCTGTTCCGCCTCGACGATCTGTTCGCGAGGTTCGCTGTCGACATTCACCCGCGCGGCCTTGTCGGTGATGTCGCGGCCCAGCTTGATCAACTCGCGCCGGGTCGCCAGATCATAGATCATCTGCGCATAGTCGCGCGCGGCAAAGGCGGAAATCGCGGCCCCTGCGAGACGCGCAAGATAGGCTGGGCCGCCCAGTTCCTTCAGGCCCTCATCGTCCTCCATGAAAGCCTTGAGCGTGACAGGGCTGGCCAGCAAGTTGCGGCTGATCCGTGCCGCCGCCGTTTCGAAGATACGGGCATGCACGGGGTCGTAGAAATGCTTTGGACCGATGATCGCGGCCACGCGGTCGAAGATGTCGTTGTTGGTCAGGATCGCGCCAAGCAGTTGCTGCTCGGCTTCGATCGAATGCGGCATCGCGTCATCCGAAGCCACGTCACTGCCGCTGGCGTTGAAAGCCGTAATCTCGTTCATCCTCTGCTCCCCGCTGACTGGCGTCGGGATAACCTGCATCCCTGCGTCATACTATCGGGATATAAGCGGGGATATCCCTGCGGATAAACCTGTGGACCATCAGACATAATTCTACTATCTACCACATAGGGTGTGACCCGCCAAGCGTGACCACAAAAAGATGTGCACTTTGACCGATTCTCATGGCGACTTGCCCACAGCGCAGTGGATAAGAATATTCGCAGGCGATGTCAGGCCGGGGACCAGCCTGCGGGATCCTTGAGATAGGCTTCAACGGCGGCCAGTGTCTCTGGATCATAGGCCCTGCGGGCCTTCGCCTCGGCGATCACGTCCCACCAGGTGCAAAGCGAGATCAGCTTGACCCCATGCGCGGCAAGGGTCTCTTCCACACCGTCAAAGATGCCGTAATAGAAGATGACGGCGGTAGCCGCGCAGGTGGCCCCCGTTTCGCGGATCGCATCCACGAACGACAGCTTCGAGCCTCCGTCCGTCGTCAGATCCTCGACCAGAAGCACCCGCTGGCCTTCCGTCATGACGCCCTCGATTCGGGCATTGCGCCCGTAGCCTTTGGGCTTTTTCCTGACATAGGTCATCGGCAGGGCAAGCCGTTCCGCGATCAGGGCGCCGAAAGGGATGCCCGCGGTTTCGCCGCCCGCCACATTGTCGAAGGCCTCGAACCCGGCTTCCCGCATGACCGAGACGGCCATGAAGTCCATCAGAGTTGCGCGGATGCGCGGAAAAGAAATCAGTTTGCGGCAATCGACATAGGTCGGGGCCTTCTTGCCCGAGGCATGGGTAAAGGGCTCTTTGGCGTTGAAATCGATGGCCCCGATCTCGATCAGCATCCCCGCGGTCAGCCGTGCGATTTCGTCTTTCGCCGGAAAGGAGGTGGGAATCATCGAGGGCGCCTTTCTCTTCTTTCTCCCGCGAAACTCCCGCCGGAGGCATCAGGTTTTTCAGACTTCGACCCGCCAGTGCAGGTCAAAACCGGGGTCGAAGACCGTGACCGGCCCGTCGCCCGTTTCAAGTCTGGCGGGGTATTGGACAGGGTCGCCTTTGACAAGCGTGATCGTCTTCTCATTGGGGGGCAGGCCATAGTAGGCAGGCCCGTTAAGCGATGTGAAGGCTTCGAGCTTGCCCAGTCTGCCAGCGACCTCGAAGACCTCTGCAAGGCAGGACATCGTGTTGGAGGCGCTGAAAATGCCCGCACAGCCGCAGGCCATCAATTTGTTCGCATCCGTATGGGGCGCGCTGTCGGTGCCCAGAAAAAAGCGTTTGTCGCCCGAGACCGCAGCCTGCACCAAGGCGATCCGATGCGCCTCGCGCTTGGCGACGGGCAGGCAGTAGAAATGCGGTTTGATCCCGCCCGCAAGGATATGATTGCGGTTGATGATCAGGTGGTGAGTCGTGATCGTCGCCGCGAGATTTTTCGAGCTGTCGCGCACATAGTCGACCGCATCCTGTGTCGTGACATGCTCCATCACCACCCGCAGGTCGGGGACTTTCTTGCGGATCGGTTTCAGGATGCGGTCGATGAAAACGGCCTCGCGGTCGAAGATGTCGATGGCGTGATCGGTCACCTCGCCATGGACGCAAAGCGGCATGCCGATCTCGGCCATGACGTCCAGAACCGGGCGCACCTTTTCAAAATCGCTTACCCCCGAGGCAGAGTTGGTCGTGGCGCCCGCAGGATAGAGTTTCACGGCTGACGCGCTACCGCTGGCATGTGCCTGACGGACATCTTCGGGATCGGTATCCTCGGTCAGATAGAGCGTCATCAGCGGGGTGAAATCCATGCCCGCGGGCAGGGCCGCCATGATCCGCGCGCGATAGGCGGCGGCCTGTGTTGCGGTCACGACGGGGGGAACAAGGTTCGGCATCACGATCGCGCGCCCGAAATGCCGCGCGGTTTCGGGCAAGACCGCTTTCAGCATGTCACCGTCGCGCAGGTGCAGATGCCAGTCATCCGGGCGTCGCAGTGTCAGACGTGTCAAATTTCGCTCAGGCATGACTTGCACTACACTTTTCGCCCTTGCCGCGCCAGAGGGCTTTGCGATGGGTATTGCGGAACGGGGCACCATTGGGGATAGTCGGGCCGACCCGATCTTGCAGGAGACAGCACATGCTTGGTTTTCTTGTCGCAGCGATTGCTGGCGCCCTTGTTCCGAAACTGGATGAACCCGTGACAGGTCCCGTGGTGGCGTTTCTCGACGGCTACTTCAAGATCGAAGCGCATGAAAAGCGCGCCATCAGTTTCATGATCGCCTTGCTGATCGCGGCTATCCTTTCCGTCTTTCTGGATAGCGGAACTGTCTTCGGGATCGCCTTTGGTGCGGTCCTGGGATACTTCGGCCCGCGTCTTTTCGTCCTGCTCAAGCGCGTGATCGAGGCCCGCACGGACGCCGATTAAGGCGCGTCGGCCGCACGCGCACCAGCTTCGCCTGAAATGTCGTCCAGCTTGGTCTGGAAGAAACCGGTCTTGTCGCGCTTGATCATGTAGGTGCACAACAGCTGCGCAAGCCGGATGTGATCGCGGTCCAGCAGATGTCCGACAAGATCCCGTGTATAGGTCGGGTCATAGCGGCGCGCACGGATCAGTTGGAAAAACCGTCTCCGCCCAAGTGCCCGGTCCATCGCCAGTTTGATCATCAGATCATGGATGCCCATGCGGTCGAAGGTATGATCAAGCTCGCGCCCGAAGAGCGCGCAGGGCAGCAGGGTGACATGTTCGCGCCGGAAGAGTGCCGCATGGCATGCGTCAAACCGTTCATAGGGGTCGAAGGCGACAAAGGCCTGCGCTGCGGCGTCGAGCATGTCGGGCGCATACCCGTATCGGGAGGTGAAATCCGCCTTCCGCTCGTGGCGAAACCGCGGGTCCCAGCCGGTCATTTCCGCCTCCAGCGTCGCCTGAGGTCGCAGGGCGATCACCGTCGCGCCCGGGGCCGCAACAGAATAGGCGGCTGCGGCATAGGCCTCGCCCCCGTCGCCGCCATAAAACAGGACATGCCCGAAGCCGTCAAAGAAACCTTCGTCCATCAGCCTGTCGAAGAAGGCATAGATGGCCTTGTCACGAAACCAGCTTGTATCTTGCGAAAAGAGCGCCAGATGCGACCACCCGTCATGCCGCGCATAGGCATAGCCGCGCGGCTCGGCGCCATAGGCGAAATTGCGGACGCGCGCGGCATTTTCGAAGGTCACAAAGAGATTGTCGCCAGCCTGCAGAAAGCCTGCGTAATGATCGCGCCCCAAGTCTTCAAAGAACCCGTTGGCAACACTGATCTGCCGGATCTGTTCCCGCCAGCTTTCAGGGCCGAGATCGATGAGATCGGTTTCGATGTCTAATTGACGATCTTCCATACTCATAAAAAACTCCTCAGCCTCCAATGTGTCGGCTGATAGAGATAGGTTACTACTTTATTGAGGCAGAACTGCGAGTCCGACCAATCAAATTGTATTCAAACGCTGCTAAAAGAAGGCCTGAAGACCGGTTTGTGCCCGCCCGAGGATCAATGCGTGCACATCGTGGGTCCCCTCGTAGGTATTCACCGTTTCAAGGTTCACCATATGGCGGATCACCTGGAAATCCTCGCTGATTCCATTGCCGCCATGCATGTCCCGCGCAACCCGCGCGATATCAAGCGCCTTGCCGCAGTTGTTGCGCTTCAGCAGGCTGATCATTTCGGGGGCCGCGCGGCCCGCCTCCATCAGGCGGCCAAGCTGCAAGGCGGATTGCGTGCCAAGCGCGATCTCGGTCTGCATATCCGCCAGTTTTTTCTGGAATAGCTGGGTCTGCGCCAGCGGGCGGCCGAACTGCTTGCGGTCAAGACCATAGCTGCGTGCCGCATGCCAGCAGGCCTCGGCCGCACCCATGACACCCCACGCGATCCCGTAGCGCGCGCGGTTCAGGCAGCCGAACGGCCCTTTCAGCCCCGACACACCGGGAAGAAGCGCCTCCTCGCCGACCGCGACATTGTCCATCACGATCTCGCCCGTCACCGAGGCGCGCAGCGAAAGCTTGCCGCCAATCTTGGGGGCGCTTAGCCCTTTCATGCCTTTCTCAAGCACAAACCCCCTGATCTTGCCATCATGGGCTTCGGACTTTGCCCAGACGACAAAGACATCGGCGATGGGCGCATTGCTGATCCACATCTTCGCGCCGTTCAGCACATAGCCATCGGCGGTCTTCTTCGCGGTCGTCTTCATCCCCGCGGGATCACTGCCCGCGTCGGGTTCGGTCAGCCCGAAGCAGCCGATCAAGGCACCGCTGGCAAGCCCGGGCAGGTATTTTTCCCGCTGTGCCGCGCTGCCATAGGCATGGATCGGATACATCACCAGCGAGGATTGCACCGACATCATCGAGCGATAACCGCTGTCCACCCGTTCGATCTCGCGCGCGACCAGACCGTAAGTGACATAGCCTGCACCCAGACCGCCGAACTCTTCCGGAATCGTGACGCCCAGCAAGCCGGCCTCGCCCATCAAGGCAAAGATCTCGGGATCGACGGTTTCGTTGCGATAAGCGGCGATGACCTTGGGCTGCAGGACCTCTTGCGCGAATGTATGCGCCGCATCACGCAGCATGCGTTCGTCTTCGGTCAGCTGGTCCTCGAGGCGCAGCGGGTCGGCCCAGTCGAAGGGACCCAGATCAGGTCCGAAACCTGTGGATTTGATTGGCGACGACTCATTCATGGCAGACCTCCGGATTGCTGGGGGCAGGCTAGGGCTTTGGACGCTGCAAGGCAATGTTGCCCCATTGCAGGAGGTCCGGTCAGGGGCGTAACATGATCCGGACGGGGCGGCTGATCGCAGCAGGCCCGAAAGGGGAAGGTGTTCATGTCTGACCGTTTGACCAATCTGCCCGCACTGGCACTGGCTTGGCACCGCGCCGGACGCCGCGTTGCGCTGGCGACGGTCGTGCAGACCTGGGGGTCGGCACCACGTCCCGTGGGCAGCCAGCTTTTGATCGATGCAGATGGCGGAATGGAAGGCTCTGTCTCGGGGGGCTGTGTCGAGGGCGCGGTCATCGTCGAGGCGATCGAGGCCATCGCCGATGGCCAGGCGCGCCTGCTTGAATTCGGCGTCAGCGACGACGAGGCCTTCGCCGTGGGACTTGCCTGCGGTGGAGAGATCAAGGTCCTGCTGGAACCTGTCGGCACCGCGATGCCGGTGGCCCTGCTGGACGCGCTTGTTGCAAGGCGCAACCGGTCCTTGCCGGTCGCCTACGTCACCTCGCTGAAGGATGGTGATCCAAGGCTGGCGGATGCGCAGGCATTTCCCGACCGCTTTCGCATGGATCAGTCCGGTGTTCTCGAAGACGGAGACACCTTCGTGGCGATCCACAATCCGCCCCTGCGGATGATCATCGTCGGTGCCGTGCATATTGCGCAGCATCTGATCCCGATGGCGCAGGGCTGTGGGTATGCGGTGATCCTGATCGACCCGCGTCCGGCGTTCGGGTCGGCGGCGCGATTTCCCGGTGTCGAAATCGTGGAAAATTGGCCGGACGAGGCGCTGGCCAGCCTGAAACCCGATGCGCGCACGGCCATTGTCACCCTGACCCATGATCCGAAACTGGATGATCCGGCGATCAGGGCCGCACTGGGCACCGATGTCTTCTACCTTGGATGCCTCGGCTCGACCCGCACCCACGCCAAGCGGGTGGCGCGACTGCAGGAGGCCGGCTTCACCGCCGCGCAGATCGGCCGCATCAAGGCGCCTGTCGGCCTTGATCTGGGGGGGCGTCAACCGGCCGAAATCGCGGTCAGCATCATGGCCGAGGTCATCACGGCGCTACGGAACCCATCGTGAGGTTCGGCGAAATTCCCTTGGACAAGGCCGAAGGGGCAATCCTTGCGCATGCGACGGTCGCGCGCGGACGGCCCGATGCCAGGCAAACGACCCAGCGCATTCCGAAGGGAACACGGCTGACGCGCGCCCATCTGGATGATCTGGCCGCAGAAGGGCACCAGACGCTGATCGTGGCGCAGCTCGATGCGACAGATCTTCATGAAGACGAGGCCGCAGCCAGGCTTGCCGCGGCGCTGATCCCTGATCCTGCCGGGGCGGGGGTATCGGTGACGCAGGCCGCGACGGGGCGGGTGAATGTCTACGCGACTGCCGCAGGGATCGCGCGCATCGCCGTGCCGGCGGTAGAGGCTTTCAATGCGGTCGATCCCATGATCACGCTGTCGACCGTGCGGCCGTTCCAGCGCGTCGCCCCCCGCACCATGATCGCGACGATCAAGATCATCTCTTACGGGGTGCCGCAAATCGCTGTCGATGAAGCCGCGCAGGCTGGGGCCGCCGCACTTTCGGTCTTGCCGCCGATCTATCGGACCGCATCATTGATCGAGACCCGCACCACGGCTGCGGCGCCTTCGGACAAGGGACGCCGCGCGCTGAAAGACCGGCTGGACAGGCTGGGGGTCGGGCTGAGCGATGACAGGGTCGTCGTGCCGCACCGTCTACCCGACCTATCCCATGCGATTGGACAGGCGGAGGGCGAGGTCATCTTCGTGCTGACGGCCTCGGCCACCTCGGATGCGCATGATGTCGGCCCCAGCGCCTTGCAGAAGGCGGGGGGAACGCTGACGCAATTCGGGATGCCCGTTGATCCGGGAAACCTTCTGTTTCTCGGCGGACTGGGCGAAAAACCTGTCATCGGCCTGCCGGGGTGCGCGCGGTCTCCAGCGCTGAATGGCGCGGATTGGGTGCTGGAACGGGTCATCTGCGGCGTGCCGCCCACACCCGAAGACTTTGCGCGCATGGGTGTCGGCGGGTTGCTCAAGGAAATTCCGACCCGCCCCAAACCGCGCGACGAAATTTGAAGCACACGCGGTTCCTTCCGGGGCGCTGCTTGGCTAGGGTGGTCGCAAACCGGTGCGGCCGTGATGACTTTGCGGCGGCGCATCGCAAGATTGGAGGAAGACATGCCAACGGTAACCATGACGGTCAACGGAAAGCCCGTCACCGGCGAGGTCGAGGGTCGCACGCTCTTGGTGGATTTTCTGCGTAACGATCTGCGTCTGACGGGCACCCATGTCGGCTGTGACACCTCGCAATGCGGGGCCTGCGTGGTGCACGTGAACGGCGAGGCCGTGAAGGCCTGCACCATGTTCGCGGTCGAGGCCGAGGGCCTTGAGGTCGGCACGATCGAGGGGCAGGCGAATGCCGATGGCTCGCTCAACGCGATCCAGCAGGCGTTTCAGGACCATCACGGGCTGCAATGCGGGTTCTGCACGCCGGGCATGGTCATGTCGGCTGCGGCGCTTTTGAAAGAGAACCCCAAACCGACCATGGCCGAGGTGCGCGACTATCTGGAGGGCAATATCTGCCGGTGCACCGGTTATCATAACATCGTCAAGGCGATCATGGCCGCATCCGGTCAGGACGCGCCTGTTGCCGCCCTGAACGATGCCTGAGGAGACCGCCCATGTATGATTTCGAGATCGCGAAACCGACAACGATCGCCGATGCGGTCACCGCGTTGCAGATGGAAGAGGCACAGGCGCTGGGCGGCGGCCAGACGCTGATCCCGACGCTGAAACAAAGGCTTGCGATGCCCTCTGTTCTGGTCAGCCTCAGCGGTATCCCCGAGATGAAGGGGGTCTGCCTTGGCGATGCGGGCGAGGTCTGCATCGGCGGGGCTGCGACCCACGCTGCTGTCGCGCGGGACGTGGCGGCCCATTATCCCGGCCTTGCGCATCTGGCGCGCGGCATCGGGGATCCGGCGGTCCGCAACCGCGGCACAATCGGCGGCTCGCTGGCCAACAACGATCCGGCGGCCTGTTATCCGGCTGCGGCCCTTGCTTCGGGTGCGACGATCATCACCCCGACCCGGCAGATTGCCGCCGACGACTATTTTCAGGGTATGTTCGCGACCGCACTGGAGGAAGGCGAGATCATCACCGAGGTCCGCTTTCCCGTCCCACAGGCGGCGTCCTATCAGAAGTTCGTGCAGCCCGCGTCGCGCTTTGCGCTTGTCGGGGTTTTCGTGGCCAAGTTTGGCGATGACGTGCGCGTTGCCGTGACGGGCGCCTCGGAAGATGGCGTGTTCCGCTGGTCCGAGGCCGAGGCCGCCTTGTCGGCCGACTTTCGCGAAACGGCACTTGCGGGTCTGACTGTCCCGTCCGATGGCATGATCGGCGATATTCACGGCGCACCGGACTACCGCGCGCATCTGGTCAAGGTCATGACCCGCCGTGCGGTTGCCGCCGCCATCTAGCGGTCGGCGCAAACACGAAACCGCCGGGCAGGACCGGCGGTTCCAAAGGTCGGATGCGCTGAAAGCGGTTATTTCGACAAGGGCCCGATCAGCATGACCATCTGGCGGCCTTCCATTTTCGGAAAGTTCTCCACCTTGCCATGCTCTTTGGTGTCCTCGGCGACGCGCTCGAGCAATTCCCGCCCAAGTTCCTGATGCGCCATCTCGCGGCCACGGAAGCGCAGGGTGATCTTCACCTTGTCGCCGTTTTCGAGAAACTTGAACACGTTCTTCATCTTGACGTCATAGTCGTGACTGTCCGTGTTCGGGCGGAACTTGATTTCCTTGATCTCGATCGTCTTTTGCTTCTTGCGCGCCTCGGCTTCCTTCTTCTGCGTCTCGTATTTGAACTTGCCGTAGTCCATGATCTTGCAGACAGGGGGCGTGGCGTTCGGCGAAATCTCGACCAGATCGAGGCCGGCTTCTTCGGCCATGACCAGCGCACGTTCGGGGGATACGACCCCGACATTCTCGCCGTCGGCACCAATCAGCCGAATTTCGGCAGCGCGGATACGCTCGTTGATGCGGGGGCCGGTTTCGCGTTGCGGTGGCGCGTTGTGTGGGCGACGTCCTATGATCGTTATCCTTTTTGTTGTTCCATTCAGGTGAGCGGCAAACTAGACTTCTGGTCTCACGGCTTCAACCCGCAAATCACGAAGCGGGTTGGCGTTTTTCGCTGGCAAAGGCTCTTGGTTTGCCGGTGATTGTCATTAATTATGCTTGCGGGTCCTTTGGGGGGCCGATTTGAACATTTGGAAGGATAGAGCAATGCGTGCAGTCGCAATCATCGTGCTTTTGGCCGTGGCAGGATTCTTTGGGTATCAATACGCCGTCGAGGGGCGGGGACCCGGCGAAGCCTTCGGCGTGATCACCGGTGCCACGCAGCAGGCAGAAGCCGCCGCCGCAGCAGCGGCCGAAGCCGCCGCCGCTGAAGCCGCAGCAGCCGAAGAAGCTGCCGCCGCAGCCGCCGAAGCCGCCGCCGCCGAAGCCGCCGCAGCAGAAGAAGCCGCCGCCGCCGCTGCCGAAGACGCCGCCGCCGCTGCCGCCGAAGAAGCCGCTGCCGCCGCGCAGGCCGCTGAAGAGGCTGCCGCCGCACTTGCAGCAGAAGCCGAAGCCGCCGCGCAAGAGGCATCAGACGCTGCACAAGAGGCTGTTGACGCGGTGACTGAAGAGGTCACCAATGCCGTCGATGAAGCGGTCGAGGACGCAACCAATGCGCTGGACAATGCCTTGGGTGATGCGCTTGGCAACGCGACAGGTGAAGAGACCGGCGCCGACCAGTAGACCGATCGTTGATCAAGCAAAGAGGCCGCCGGTGCAAGGCGGCCTCTTTTTTGCTTAAGACCGCCAAACGCTTTCTGAAATCGGCGGGCCGTGCTATGCGCATCCACAAGCCCCGTCTTGCATTCAAGCCATGGAAAATCTCATGCGTAACCGCCCTGCCATTGTTCTGATACTGCTTGCGGTCATCGCGGTTGTGCTCGTGCAGTTTCTGGTAGCTGTCAGGGGCGACAGCTCTCCGCCTGCACCCGTTGCGGGCACATCGACCCCTGCTGCGTCCCAACCGGCACCAGCGGCACCGGCCACGCAGGAATGGGCACCGGATTATGGTGGCCTGACGCCGGAAGAGTTCTATGCGCGTCAGGATGCCGCCGAGACGGCAGCGGAACTGGCGGAACGCGAAAGAAACCAGGGCGAACGGCCACCGGCGGAATTCGACGGTCTTGAAGGCGTTTCACCCTGGGGTGTCTACGACGAACTGGACCCCCCACCAGAAGAAGAGCCAGTGCAAGCCGAAGCACCCGAGCAAACCGAGGAACCGGCGCAGGACGACGCGGAATTGACCGAAGAAGAACGGGCCGCGCAGGAAGCCGTCGAGGAAATCCTCAACCGCGAGTGATCAGTCGAGGAACGCCTTTTCCACCACATAGTGCTGCGGGTTCGAGTTCGCGCCTTCCACCAGACCGTAGTCTTCCAGCATCGCCTTCAGTTCGAGGTTGAATGCCAGGTTGCCGCAGATCATCGCGCGGTCTGTCTGGGGTGAAAGGGGCGGCACGCCAAGGTCGGCGAAAGCCTCGCCCGAGCGCATCAGATCGGTGATGCGGCCCATCTTGGGGCTCTCTTCGCGGGTGGTGGTCGGGTAGTACTTGATCTTCTTCCAGAAACCTTCGCCGATCACGTCGTTCAGCAATTCGTCTTCCTTCAGGCTTTCGATCAGGTCGCGACCATAGGTCAGCTCGCCCACTTCGCGGCAGGTGTGGGTGATGATGACCTCGTCATAATCCTCGTAGGTCTGCGGTTCGCGCAGCAGTGACGCGAAAGGGGCAAAGCCCGTGCCGGTGGCAAAGAACCAAAGCCGCTTGCCGGGCAGCAGCGCGTCGTGGACCAGTGTGCCGACCGGTTTGGGACGCAGGATGATCTCTTCTCCGGGCTGGATGTGCTGCAATCGCGATGTCAGCGGCCCGTCCTGCACCTTGATCGAGTAGAACTCCAGTTCTTCGTCCCAAGAGGGCGAGGCGATGGAATAGGCGCGCATGATCGGCTTTTGCTTGCCTGTCGCGGGGTCGGGATCGCCCATCAGACCGATCATCACGAATTCGCCGGACCGGAACCGCAGCGAGGCGGGCCGCGTGACACGGAAGGAAAACAGACGGTCGGTATAGTGCTTCACATCCGTGACGGTCTGCGCGTCGGGCAGGGTGGGCACTGGCTTGGCGGTATCGAGGGTCAATGGTTTTTGCTCGGTCATCATCGTCATGGCAGCCTGATATGGCCGCCCTCCGTCATAGTCGTTGATCTGGATCAGGGAAAGGGGCAGGGCCGGATTTGCCCCGCAAGCGGGCCTGATAGTGGTGGTTTTGCCAGTCGGCGCGGGCCAGCCACTGGTCCTGGGGCTGGCGTTCGGCAAGGTCTTCGCTGATCTCGACCTCGTCGAAACCGCTGCGGCGGGCCATGGCGTATTGATCGGCCAGCACATGGCCGCGGGCGCGCAGGCGCCCCTTGTAACCTGCACGGCGCAGCAATTGCGCCAGCGTGAAACCGCGCCCATCGGCAAATGACGGAAAATCGATCCTGATCATCGGCGCGTCGGTCAGCCCCGCAAGCGCATCCGGCGATGTGTCGGATGCAAGGTCGATGCCATAGTCGCAATCATTCGCGGCACCGCCTTGCAGCCCGACAAATCCGCCGGTGAAGTCATCGGCGGTAAAGCCGCTGTCGGTGACGATCACACTCATGCGGCGCGCTCCTCTCTGGTGACACGGCCGTTGGGGCCGAAATGAATACCGCATTCGGTTTTTTCCGTTCCACGCCAACGGCCTGCGCGTGGGTCTTCATGTGCGCTGACGCGCGTCGTGCAGGGCATGCAGCCGATGGAAGGATAGCCTTGGGCAACCAACGGGTGCCGTGGCAGGTTGTGTGCGTCCATATAGGCCTTCAGGTCTTGTGCACTCCATCCCGCCAGCGGGTTGATCTTGATGCGGGCCCCGTCCTTTTCGTAAAGCGGCAGTTGCGCGCGCTGTCCGTTCTGGAACTGTTTGCGACCCGTGATCCAGCCGCCGAAGCCTTGCAAGGCCTTTTCCAGTGGCCGCGTCTTGCGCAGATCGCAGCAGGCGTCCGTGTCGGCCAGATGCAAGATGCCGTCCACATCTTCGGTCAGCACTTCTGTGCGGTCCGGGCTGATGATCCGCACATCGGTCAGGCCCAATTCCTCTGAAATCTGGCGCTGATAGGCGAGGGTCTCGGGGAACAGCATCTCGGTATCGAGGAAGATGACCGGCGTGGCCTTGTCGATCTGTGCCACCATGTGCAGCAGCACGACGCTTTCAGCCCCGAAAGAGGACACAAGGGCGACGGGCCCGATTATGTCATCGGTCAGGGCTTGGCGAAGAGCTGCCGTGGTGTCGGCGACGCGTGCTTTGGAAATACCATCAAGCGGCATCTTGTTTCTCCTCGGAGGGATAGAGAATCTCTTTGAATGGGCCGAGGCCCAGACGGCGGTAGGCTTGCAGAAAGGTCTCGGTCTCGTCGGTGCGCAGGTCGAGATAGCCTTTCACCAGCCGCTCGATCGCGGGCACGATCTCTGCGGCGCTGAAACCGGGGCCGGCGCGTTCGCCGATGGTGGTCGTCTCGGTTCCGTCACCGCCCAGCGTGATCTGGTAGTTTTCGACACCGGCGCGGTCGAGGCCGAGGATACCGATGTGCCCCACGTGATGATGCCCGCAGGCGTTGATGCAGCCCGAGATCTTGATCTTCAGCGCGCCGATTTCGTGTTCGATCTTCAATTCATCGAAACGGGTGGCGATCTCTTGCGCGATGGGGATCGAACGGGCGGTGGCCAGCGCGCAATAATCCATGCCGGGGCAGGCGATGATGTCCGAGATCAGACCGATGTTCGCCGTCGCCAGATCCGCCGCGCGCAGGGCGGCGTAAACCGCCGGCAGGTCGGATTTGTGGACATGCGGCAGGATCACGTTCTGCTCGTGGCTGATGCGCAACTCGCCATGGCCATAGCGTTCGGCAAGGTCCGCCATGACGCGCATCTGGTCCGAGGTCGCATCGCCCGGCGTCGCACCATGCTTTTTGATGCTGATCGAGACGATGGCATAGCCTTCCGCCTTGTGTGCGGCGAGGTTGGTGTCCGTCCAAGACCGGAAGGCGGGGTTGGCAAGGCGTGCGGCCTCGTAGCCGTCGGTGGGTTTGGTCACGAAGGCGGGCGGGGCGAAGGCGGCTTCGAGGTCTTTCAGCAGGTCCTGATCAATGCCCGTAAAGGCATCGCGGATTGCGACGAAACGCTCTTCCACCAGCCCCTGGATTGTCTCCAGCCCGTTCTCATGCAGGGTGATCTTGATGCGGGCCTTGTATTTGTTGTCACGGCGGCCCAGCAGGTTGTAGACGCTGACGATGGCCTCGACGTAAGGCAAGAGGTCCGCCTTCGGCAGGAAATCCCGCAGCACCTTGCCGACCATCGGTGTCCGACCCAGACCGCCGCCGACGATCACCTCGAAGCCGGGCTCGCCAGCCGCATTGCGGACCATGCGCAACCCGATGTCATGGGCACGGGTCACGGCGCGGTCCTGTGCTGCACCTGTCACGGCGATCTTGAACTTGCGCGGCAGGAACTGGAACTCGGGGTGGTCGGTGGACCACTGGCGCAGCAGCTCGGCGATCGGGCGGGGGTCTTCGATCTCGTCCACCGCAGCACCGGCGAAATGGTCGGCGGTCACGTTGCGGATCGTGTTGCCCGAGGTCTGGATTGCATGCATGCCCACATCGGCGAGTGCATCCAGCATATCGGGCACGTCGCGCAGTTGCGGCCAGTTGTACTGGATATTCTGGCGGGTGGTGAAATGGCCATAGCCCTTGTCCCAGCGGTCGGCGATAGTGGCCAGCTGGCGCATCTGTGCGGGGTTCAGCGTGCCGTAAGGGACCGCCACGCGCAGCATATAGGCGTGCAGTTGCAGGTAGAGACCGTTCATCAGGCGCAGCGGCTTGAATTCGTCTTCGGCCAATGAGCCGTCGATACGCCGTTCCACCTGCGCGCGGAACTGGGCGACACGGGTGCGGACAAAGGTCTCGTCAAAGTCGGTATAGTGATACATGCGTCATTCCTTCACGGCGGCAAATCCTCGACGAGGATTTGGGTCCAAAGTCTCATCGAGACTTTGTCAGCCAGCCTGCTTGCCATGGTTGTAGTTGGAGGGTCCGCGGGTGCGGAACGCCTCGCGGAAGTGGGTGGGTTCGGGGCCGTGCGCGCCGGATTTGGCGTCAGCAAGGTAGGCCCCCGCGATTTCATCGCGGCGCGATTGCGCCTCGAGCAGGCGCAATTCGGCGTGGGCCTCGTCCGTCAACAATTCGGCCTCGGCAATGTCACGCGACCAGCGGTCATCTTCGGTCAGCCAGACGGCATCACCTTCGAGCAAGGCATTGGCGGTGACGACTTTGGGTGTGAAGACACGGGACATCATGCAAACTCCCTGATGTTTGTGGCTTGGGCTGCGGCGTCGCGTGGGGCGAGGCCGTAGAAAGTGATGGCAGGGCCGGTGAGGTTGGCTTGGGTCATGGTCGGTTCCATCTCGGCCAATGTCGTGGCGATGATCCGCTGGTTGGCGCGGCTGACGTTTTCGATGATCGTCACCGGCGTGGCAGGATCGGCACCATGCATCAGCAGCCGGCCCTGGATAAAGCGGGCGGATTTCTTGCCCATGTAGATCGCTGCGACCTCTCCCTTTTGCGCAAGCGCGCGCCAGTCGTGGTCGGCATAACCCCTGGTGTCGTGCCCCGTGATCAGGCGCACGGCCGAATTGCGGCCACGCTTGGTCAGGCTTTGGCCGATATTGGCAACGGCGGCAGAGGCGGCGGTGATCCCGGGGATGATGCTGTAAGCGATATCGTGGGCTTCGATGGCCGCGATTTCCTCGTCCAGACGGCCAAAGACGGTGGGATCACCAGCCTTGAGCCGCACCACGTGGTGTCCGTCCAATGCGTGCTGGACGATCAGCGCGTCGATATCGGCCTGCGCCATGGCCTTGCCGAACCCCTCTTTGCCGGCATCGATGATGATCGCCTCGCGGCGGGCGAGTTCGAGGATTTCCGGCGTCACCAGACGGTCGTGAATGACGACATCGGCCTTGTCGATGGCGTTGCGGGCTTTCAGCGTCAGCAGCTCTGGATCGCCCGGACCGGCACCGACAAGATCGACATGACCGGCAGAGTGGGCTGTGGTCGCAGCCGCGTCCAGCAGAGATTCGAGCGCGGGCAGAACGCCAGCTTCACCCTTTTCGGCAATCGCCTTGGGGCCAGCGCCGAAATAGAAGGCCTGCCAGAAATCGCGGCGCTTTTTGCCCATCGGCAGCACATCGACCGCATGGCGGAAGGTCTTGCCGATCCGCGCAAGGATGCCAAGCGAGGCGGGCAGACGCTCTTCCAGATCGGCCTTGATCGCACGGGCAAGGACGGGGGCCGCGCCTTCGGTGCCGATGGCGATGGTGACCGGATCGCGGTCCACGATGGCGGGGGTGATGAACTGGCTGTCTGCCAGATTGTCCACGATATTGACCAACGCGCCTTCGGCATGGGCAATGGCGGCAACGCGGGCGTCTTCGGCGTCATCCTCGTTGGCGGCATAAAAGAGTGCGGCGCAAAGCGCGTCGCCCGGTGCGACGCGGCGGTTGATGACCCGCAGCTTGCCTTGTGCTTCCCACTTGCGGATATCCTCGGCCACGTCTTCGGCAATCACCGTCAGATGGGCCTCGGTCTTCATCAGCAGGCGCAGTTTGGCCATGGCGGCGTCTCCGCCACCCGACAGGACGATGCGGCGGCCTTCGACGGCCAGGAAGATCGGAAAGTGCTTCATCGGGGACCTCGGAATTTCTGACTTCAATATAGAATATCGTTCTGATATTAGCTGCCCCATCTGGGCTGATAAGGAACGGTGTTCTATATCTGCGCAAATTTGGACCGGGTGTCCTGTCAGAATGGAGAAATGAGAATGTCAGTGCGGATCGACGCGACAGACCGGAAGATTTTGGCGGCATTGCAAGCGGATGCAGCCCAGTCGCTGGATGAAATCGCCAAGACTGTGGGCTCGTCCAAGACCCCCGTCTGGAACCGGATTCGCAAGTTGCGCGAGGCGGGGATCATCGGCCAGCAAACGGTCCTTCTGGACGCCGAGGCGCTTGGCTTCGAGGCCTGTTTCTTTGTCCTAATCCGCACCTCGGAACATGATGCAGACTGGCAGGGCAAGTTCCTCAAGGCGTTGAAATCACGTCCCGAAGTGCAAGAGGCGCACCGGCTGGCAGGCGATATCGACTATATCCTGAAGGTGCGTGTCCGCAACGCCCGCGCCTACGACAA
This sequence comes from Yoonia sp., assembly GCF_036770585.1. Classification (GTDB taxonomy): domain Bacteria; phylum Pseudomonadota; class Alphaproteobacteria; order Rhodobacterales; family Rhodobacteraceae; genus Yoonia. The sequence continues at coordinate 22,583 of NZ_DAIPIW010000021.1, forward strand.
CTTCTATCAGGCCCTGATATCCGAGGTGAAGGTCCACAACGTGACCGCGCTTTTGTCGATGGAGGAAATCAAGTCGACGGTGGCACTGCCTTTGCTTGATTTGTGAACACCGTTCATTTTGGTTGACCTGCCGGGAATCATGCTCTAGCAATACGTGAACATTGTTCAATATGGAGAGAGCCATGTCCCTGCCCAAGATGACGATCACTGTCGTTACCCTTTCCCTTGCCGCCGCCTGCGCCGCCCCAAGTGCCCGTCACAGCGCTGCCGCGACCAGCCACGGTGTCACCGCCGCCGCGATGAGCGGGGCAACGGTCTCGGCGGTGCCGCTGGTTGTTGGTGGCGGTTCGCTTGCGGTCAGCGGCGCCGCGCTGGAAAGCGCCGGATCAGCCGCGGTGCAGGGCGGTGCCGCGGTTCTGGATACGACCCTTGGTGCGCAGCCGGTCTGCGACGCCCGCGATACGGGCGCGCTTTGCGTTGCCCCCGATGCACCGCCGGCCTTGTAAGGGAAGGGTATCATGAAGCGTTTTCTGAAAACCGCCTGCATCGCCCTTGCCCTTCTTGCACCGGTGCCTGCCACAGCAGGCAGCAGCGCCAGTGGCAATCCCGTGCTGCCCGCCGCCGAGGTCGCGGGCTTTGCCGACCGTGTGCAGCATGATCTTGCAGCCCGCGGCGCGCAGGTCGCCATCGTTGCCCGCGTCGGGCGCGATCCGGCCGTTCTGCCGGACGGGATCGACTATACCCATGTGGCCTTTTGGGTCTATGCGCGCATCACCCGCGCCGATGGCAGCACGGGGCAGGGGTATCGGGTCTATAACCTCTACCAGCGCGATGGTGACCTGACCCGCAGCGATCTTGTGCAAGATTCACCTGCCGAGTTCTTCGCCAATGTCCATGATCTGGATGCCGGGGTGATCATTCCCGACACCCGCCTGCAGCGCAAGATCCTCGCGGTCATCGCAAGTCCCACCTATGCGGCGCTGCACAATCCCGACTACGCCGTCCTGTCAAACCCGCGCAACCGCCAGTTCCAGAACTGCACCGAACATACGCTGGACGTGCTGATGGCGGCGATTTACGGCACCGACGACCCTCTGCGGATCAAGGCCAATATCGCGGCCCATTTCACGCCCCAGCCGATCCCTGTGAACGGCTTGCAGCGGCTGTTTGCGCCCGTTGCTTCGGCAGCGCTGACAACCTCGGATCACGACGGGCAGGTCGCCACCGCCACCTTCGGATCGCTGGCGCGGTTCATGGCGCAATACGATCTTGCGGACGAGATTTACCGTATCACACCTGACGGTTCGCGGCGGTTCTGACCATCAACCGCTTCAGCCCGTGAAAGTGATAGACATCCGCATATTCCGGTGTCTCGGCCAGCCCCAGGTCGGGGCACCGCTCGAACAGCACCTGCAATGCGACGCTAAGTTCCAGCCGCGCCAGCGGCGCGCCCACGCAGAAATGGATGCCACCGCCAAAGCTGGTGTTTTGCGGCCCCTTGCGTTCGGGGTCAAAGCGGGCGGGCGCCGCGTAAGCCGCAGGGTCGCGGTTGCCCGCCGCCAGAAGGCAGGCAATCTGGTCGCCCCGCTTGAAGCGATGCCCCCCAAGCTCAAGATCCTCGTAGACCCAGCGAGTGAACATATGCAGCGGCGGATCGAAGCGGATCACCTCTTCCACGGTTGCCTCGGTGATTGTGCGCACGCCCTGTTCGAGCAGCGTCTTGGTCCCGTTGCCCAGCGTGTGCACCGTCGCCTCATGGCCTGCGTTCAGCAGCAGGATGCAGGTCGTGATCAGCTCGTCCTCTGACAAGCGCTGGCCATCCTCGCGGGCGGCAATCAGGGTCGAGATCAGGTCATCGCCGGGTGTTTTGCGGCGCTTGGCGATATAGCTGCGCATAAAAGCCACGAATTCCTCGGTCGCGGCGATGGCTGCGGCTTCGGTTTCCGGCGTCCGGCGTGCCTGATACATGGCAACCATCGCATTGGACCAGCGGACCAGATCGTCGGCGCGGTCTTCGGGCACGCCAAGCAGACGCGAGATGACAATCACAGGAACGAGCTGCGCATAGGACGTCAGCAGATCGAACGGACCTTCGGGAAAGGCGTCGATCAGGGCGTGGCACAGCACACGTATGTCAGGTGCGAGCGCGGCAATGGTCCGGCTGGTGAACGCGCGCAGGACAAGGGCGCGCAGCCGCGTGTGCCGCGGCGGTTCGAGTTCCAGCATCGAATGGGCTTCGACGTCAAAAAACGGTTTCAGATGCGGCGGGATCGCCGGCGCCAGCTCGGGCGGGCATTCACGCCCCATGCGTCTGTCGCGCAAGACAGCATGGACCATCTTGTGGCTGACCGCGCAGGCCATTGCATAGTCATTCCACCAGAAAAAATCACCTGCCGCGCGGGCTTTTTCATAAAACGAATAGGGGTCCTGAACGAAGGCGGGATCGGTCGGAGACTGTGACAGTTTTTGCATGCCTCAGGTGTGGCGAACTCGGTTGGCCGATGCAAGTCCCAGATAGTCTTCTGCCATTGCAAGGGCTTAGCCGGTCATGAGAAACAGGCGGTCGATCATTGTGTACATTTGTGCGCCGCGACGTTCTGACACGCCTTTGGCCTCATATTTTTGTGATAGTTTTTGTTGCAATGGGTGTCAGGCTGGGTCGAAAAACCGGCACAGGGCCTGCGCTGGGGGGAAGGGAGACACGATCGTGGCCAAGGCGTCGATGACCGAAGACGCGTTTGATCGTGTCGAATACGAAAGGGCTGGAGAGCAGTTCCGGCTGTTCAACAGGGACCTGCCGGATACGGCGGTTGTCTCGGTCGCAAGAGAGGTCGTCAGGCGGTTAGCATTTCGGATGCCACGAGAGACGCACGAAAACATTTTGCCGACACCTGCCGAGGTTGAACGCCTCTGCGATGCGCTGCTGGACCATGACAGCGACACCGCGGAATCGATTATTCTGGATGCACGCCGTGACGGGGTTCCGGTCGAGACGATCTATCTGGGCTATGTCGCCGCCACTGCGCGGCGTCTTGGCGACCTCTGGAATGGCGACCAGATTTCTTTTGTCGAGGCAACACTGGCCTCGGGCAAGTTGTTCCGGATCGTGCGCGGGTTGCGCCGCATCGTCGCGAACTCGATCCTAGCGGACCGGGACGAGCGTCCGGCGATGTTTGCGCTGGTGCCGGGCGAAAGCCATTCCCTTGGGATCGAGATCGCAACAGATATCTTCCGCCGCAACAACTGGGAAATCGACATGATGGTCGGCCTCGATCACGATACTTTGGTCGATCGGGCGGACAATCGGCACTATCGCGCAATCGTTCTGGTGGCCAACAGTGAAAATCTGATCGAATCGCTGACGCGGCTGGTTCTGGCGCTGCGGATTTCTCATCCGCTCGCATTTATCGTCGTGGCCGGAAATATCGTCGATCTGCATCCTGACATCGAAATGCTGGTCGGTGCCGATGACGTCATCAAGGATATCGAAACGGCGGTCACACGCCTGAAAGACCTGGTCGAGGAACCTGTGGCCTAGCTGCTGGTGGCGGCAAGTGCATCGATGATCGGGATGAAATCCGCCGCCTTCAGGCTTGCGCCACCCACAAGCGCACCATCGACATTGGCGACAGCAAAGATTTCAGCCGCATTGCCGGCCTTGACGGACCCGCCGTAGAGCAGCGGAAATTCCGCGCCATCGGCGAACCTGTCCGCTAGACGCTGGCGGATATGGGCGTGGACCTCGGCCACCTGTTCCATCGTTGGAATTCTGCCTGTTCCAATGGCCCAGACAGGTTCATAGGCGATCACCGTATTGGCCGCCGTCGCGTCATCGGGAACCGATCCGGCAAGCTGGGTATCAATCACCGACAGCGTCGCGCCTTCTTCCCGTTGGTCCAAAGTCTCGCCGATACAAATGATTGCCCTTAGCCCCGCGCGATAGGCGGCCTGCGTCTTGGCGGCGACCATGGCATCACTCTCGCCATGATCCGCACGGCGTTCCGAGTGACCGGTCAGAACGGTCCTTGCACCCGCATCGGCCAGCATCTCGGCGCTGATGTCCCCGGTATGGGCACCATAGGCGCTGACATGGCAGTCCTGCCCGCCGATGCCGAGAGGCAGATCGGCACAGGCCGCAATCAGCGTGGCGGGGGGGCATATAAGAACCTCGACCGACGCGGCCTGATGGGCGGCAATCGCGCGCAGCACGTCCAGATCGGCCCTCAGGCCGTTCATCTTCCAGTTTCCGGCAGCAATCTTGCGAGGCATCAGAGGTCCTTCATGTCAGGGATGTGTCATCCAGCGCGTCACCGCAAAGGGTCAAGGCGTGTATGGCAGGAAAGGGCGCGGCACTTGCAGTTGCCTTGTCGATCTGGGAAGGCCAAGTCACCTCCGAAGCCGGCCTTACGACTGGGCAAGCTTTTCGTCGAACTTGATCGATTCACCACAGCCGCAGGCGTCAACGACATTCGGATTGCGGAATTTGAAGCCGCTTTCAAGAAGCGAGACCTCGTAATCGATCTCGGTCCCGAACAGGAACATCTGCGCCATGGGGGCGATCATCACGCGGGCGCCCTCTTGCTCGACGACTTCGTCCAAGGGGTCAACCTCGGTGACGTAGTCCATCGTGTATTCCATGCCCGCGCAGCCGCCCTTCTTGACGCCGATCCGCAATCCCTGATGCCCGTCCTTGGTCATCAGTTTTGCGATTTGCGCTGCTGCCTTGTCGGTGATCGTCACCGCTTGCTTGCCGGGGATGCCGAACATGGGGTGTCCTTTCGCTGTTGCACCGAATGTAAGGGCTTTCGGGCGAAATTCCAAGCGGTGCAAGGGCAGTCCGGACGATGTATCGCAAGGTCCCGGGGCGACGGCTGGCGGATCACCCCGCCAGCCGCCCGGTCTTGCGGGGTTCAAAGACCCATGCAGTTCGCGTAGTAGGTCGTCGTTGCGGGCCAGTCCGAGAACACACCGATCACGCCCACGTCCTGCGCCAGAACGTGCAGCACTTCGAAATAATCGCCGTCACGGTCTGTCACTGCGGCAACCGACTGGAAATACCAGCCGCCGCCATTGGCCAGCGGCCCCGAGCGTTCCAGCGTCCATGTGATGATCTGCAGACCGGCCTCTTGCGCGGCAAGGGCAAGCGGCGAGGGCACCATGCGGTCACCATCGAGGGTCAGCAGCATCCAGGTCGGCGGTGCGATGATATTGACGCCCATCGCTTTCAGCTCTTCCATCGTGTTGGGCCAGGTTGCGGGGTCCATGGGCGAGTAGCCATCGACCGTTTCGTATTCATCCATCAGATAGACCGCCTGCGCGCCGAAGTCGGGCTCGTTCTCGATCCAGTAGAGCACATCGTCGAGTTCGAAGGATTGCAGCCAGACATTCGAGGCAGGCACGCCTGCGGCCTTGTATTCATCGACCAGCTTCTGGGCATAGTCTTGCTGGCTGAAACCGTTGAAGGGCATCTCGACCGAGGGGGACTTCAGTTCAGGCGTGAATTTCGCGCCGAGGCTGCGGAAAAGTTCGATCGACTCGGCATGGGTCATCATGGTGGTGTTGTCGACGTATAGGTCGGTGCGCCAGTTCGCTGTGCCGCCCAAGTAGGCTTCCGCCGTGGTTGCGGCATTGTTCGACGCATCCATCTTGGGTGTCAGCGTCCTGAATTCCGCCAGCGTGATATCGCTGGTCCGGCATTCGGCAGAGGCGGGCGTGTCGCCATTTGCCGGTGTGAAAGGCGTCGTGCACCGATCGGCAAGGTCGGAAACCACGATGTTGGTCGTGGTATGCAGGTCGTTCTGGGCATGGCGGCAGACAAGTTCGAGGTCCGCCGTAAAGGTCACATCGCATTCCAGAATGCCGGCGCCCATCTGTGCGGCGGCGACGTTCGATTCGACCGTATGCTCGGGGAACATCAGCGGCGCGCCGCGATGGCCGATGGAAAAGTCCGAACGGGCAGGGGTCTGGGCTGCGCAGGATTCCAGCTGGGTCTTCAGTGGCCCGTCTTCCATCTGCGCGATCAGGAAAGCAGGGCGGGGGCCATAGGTCAGGGCCGTATCCGCAATTGCCGAGGTCGCGGCGAGGGCCGCAGCAACTGTCAAAGAGAGGTATTTCATGGGAAGCTCCATTCTTGTCCACGGACGAAGAATGGATGTCTTGTGTAACCCTATACCGTAGAAATCGTGACGTTTCGGTAACCGCTTCTTGACGGCGGTCGGTGCTGTCCAGCCTCGGGTACGGTCGCCGCAGGGATCGCACTTTGCGGCGTGCCGAACCCTTTGCGGCGCGGTTTACATGAACCCAAGCTCGAGGCGGGCCTCGTCCGACATCATGTCCATGCCCCACTGCGGCTCGAACGTCATTGCGACGTCGACCTGCTTGACACCGGGCAGGGGTTCGATGGCATCCGCGACCCAGCCGGGCATCTCGCCTGCGACAGGGCAACCGGGGGCGGTCAGCGTCATCACGATATTGACGGCGTTTTCGTCATTGATGTCGATCGTATAGATCAGCCCGAGATCGTAGATATTCACCGGAATCTCGGGGTCATAAACGGACCGGCACGCCTGCACGACATCCTCGTAAAGCGGATGCTCGGTGGTCGAGGGTGCAATCAGGGGCGCACCTTCAAGTCGGGCGTTGCTCTGTGTCATGGGCCTGAACTTTCGCTATTCCTGAGCAAAGATATAAGGTTTGTGTCCCCAAGGGTAAAGGGGCGTTCATCGCAGATCGGCTGTGCACCTGTGCGAAGACGGGACGCCGCCCGATGCCGAGGATGCCCGCTTTAGGGTCACCTGCCCGGCGTCCAGCCTGCAAGAAGGCTTTCCAAATCGGACCGCTTGCGTCATATCCGCAGCGACCAAGGACGCTGCATGACCACGAGATTTTCTTTCACGCTGAACGCCACCGACAGCAAAGCCCGCACCGGTGTCATCGATACCCCGCGCGGGCAGATCCGGACGCCTGCCTTCATGCCGGTCGGCACGGCGGCGACCGTCAAGGCGATGATGCCCGAAAGTGTCGCCGCGACCGGCGCGGATATCCTGCTGGGCAATACCTATCATCTGATGCTGCGCCCCACGGCTGAACGGATCGACCGCCTTGGCGGGCTGCACAGGTTCATGAACTGGGACAAGCCGATCCTGACGGACTCGGGCGGGTTTCAGGTGATGAGCCTCGCGGATCTGCGCAAGCTGACCGAAGAGGGTGTCACCTTCAAAAGCCATATCGACGGGTCTCGCCATAGGCTGACGCCGGAACGGTCGATGGAAATTCAAAGGCTGCTCGGTTCCGACATCGTCATGTGTTTCGACGAATGTCCGGCACTGCCAGCGGACCGCAAGCGGATCGAGGACAGTATGGAGCTGTCGATGCGCTGGGCGCAGCGGTCGCGCGATGCCTTCGGGGATCGCCCGGGTCATGCGCTGTTCGGGATCCAGCAGGGCGGGCTGGAAGAGGACTTGCGCGGTCGCTCGGCCGAGGCGCTGCGGGGCATCGGTTTCGAAGGCTATGCCATCGGCGGGCTGGCCGTGGGCGAGGGGCAAGAGGCGATGTTCGCCGTGCTGGACTATGCGCCCGGTCAACTGCCCGCCGACAAGCCGCGCTATCTGATGGGGGTGGGCAAGCCCGACGACATCGTGGGCGCGGTCAAGCGCGGCGTGGACATGATGGATTGCGTGCTTCCCAGCCGCTCGGGCAGGACGGGGCAGGCCTTTACCCATCGCGGCGTTGTGAACATCAAGAACGCCCGCCACGCCGACGACCCGCGCCCCCTGGACGAGACCTGCGCCTGCCCGGCCTGCCGCAACTATTCCCGCGCCTATCTGCACCATGTTTTCCGCGCGCAGGAAATGATCTCGGGCATGCTTCTGACCTGGCACAACCTGCATTATTACCAGCAGATCATGGCGGGGATGCGTGCGGCCATCGCCGAAGAACGGTTTGCGGCATGGGAGGCGGATTTCCATGCGATGCGCGCAGAGGGCGATATTGCGCCGCTTTGACCGATAATTCCCCAAAGGGATCAAAAGAATCGCCCGACATCGCTTGCGAAGCGATGCTATGAAAGGCACTCTGTCAGCCGCGGCGCATGTGGCTGGTTGAAAGCACCCCGACCTCGCACCACATGTTGAGGCCAAGGAGACACATCCGTTGCCGCCAAGCGGGACGGGCGCGTCTTGCCAAAAAAGGAAATGATCATGCAAGAACCATTGAGTTCGTCTTACCCTGTCCTTCCGCTGCGCGACATCGTGGTGTTTCCCCACATGATCGTCCCGCTTTTCGTGGGGCGGGAAAAGTCGGTCCGCGCCCTGGAAGAGGTGATGCAGGACGACAAACAGATCTTGCTGTCGAGCCAGGTCGATCCCGGTCAGGACGATCCAGACCACGAGGGGATCTACAAGGTCGGCGTTCTGGCCAATGTGCTTCAGCTTCTGAAACTGCCCGACGGCACCGTGAAAGTGCTGGTCGAGGGCCGCACCCGCGTGAAGATCACGGGCTTCGTGCCGAATGACAGCTTCTTCGAGGCCTCATGCGAGCATCTCGCCGAAGTGCGCGGCGACCCCGCCGAGATCGAGGCGCTTGTGCGCAATGTCTCGGCCGAGTTCGAACGCTACGCCAAGATCAAGAAGAACATCCCTGAAGAGGCCATGGCCGCTGTCGGTGACGCAGCCGAGCCCGAAAAGCTGGCTGACCTTGTCGCGGGCCACCTCGGGATTGAGGTCGACCAGAAGCAGGGCCTGCTCGAGACGCTGTCCATCGCCGAGCGGCTGGAAAAGGTTTTCGGCATGATGCAGGGCGAAATGTCCGTCCTGCAGGTCGAAAAGAAGATCAAGACCCGCGTCAAATCCCAGATGGAGCGCACCCAGCGCGAATATTATCTGAACGAGCAGATGAAGGCCATTCAGAAGGAATTGGGCGAAGGCGAGGACGGCCAGAACGAGGTCGCCGAACTGGAAGAGCGGATCAACGCAACCAAACTGTCGAAAGAAGCCCGCGAAAAGGCCGATGCAGAGCTGAAAAAGCTCAAGTCGATGTCGCCGATGTCGGCAGAGGCCACGGTCGTGCGCAACTACCTTGACTGGATGCTGGGGCTGCCTTGGGGCGTGAAATCCCGCGTCAAGAAAGACCTTGGGCGGGCGCAGGATATCCTTGATGCCGATCACTTCGGACTGGAGAAGGTCAAGGAACGCATCGTCGAATACCTTGCGGTGCAGCAGCGCTCGAAAAAGCTGAAAGGTCCGATCATGTGCCTTGTCGGCCCTCCGGGCGTGGGCAAGACCAGCTTGGGCAAATCGGTCGCAAAGGCCACAGGGCGCGAGTTCATCCGCATTTCCTTAGGGGGTGTGCGTGACGAAAGTGAAATTCGCGGCCACCGCCGGACCTACATCGGGTCCATGCCCGGCAAGATCATTCAGGCGCTGAAAAAGGCGAAAACCACCAATCCGCTGATCCTGCTCGACGAGATCGACAAGATGGGGCAGGACTTCCGTGGGGACCCGGCGTCCGCGATGCTCGAAGTGCTTGATCCCGAACAGAACGCCACATTCGTGGATCACTATCTTGAAGTGGAATACGACCTGTCGAACGTGATGTTCCTGACCACGGCGAACTCCTACAACATGCCGGGGCCGCTTTTGGACCGGATGGAGATCATTTCGCTTGCCGGTTACACCGAGGACGAAAAACGCGAGATCGCCAAGCAGCACCTGCTGCCGAAGGTGATGAAGAACCACGGACTGCGGCCCAAGGAATTCAGCGTGTCGGATGATGCGCTGACCGCGATGGTGCGTGTCTACACGCGCGAGGCCGGGGTGCGGAATCTGGAACGCGAACTGGCGAAAGTCGCCCGCAAGGCTGTCACGAAGATCGTGAAGAAAGAGGCGGAACGCATTGAAGTGACTGCGGAAAACATCTCTGACTTCCTTGGCGTCGAGAAGCATCGCTTCGGTCTTGCCGAAGAGGCGGATCAGGTCGGTGTGGTCACCGGTCTGGCCTGGACATCCGTGGGCGGCGAGCTTTTGAACATCGAGGCGCTGCGCCTGCCGGGCAAGGGCCGGATGAAGACGACCGGCAAGCTGGGCGATGTGATGAAGGAATCGATCGACGCGGCCTCGTCCTATGTGCGCTCGATTGCGCCCGAGATCGGGGTGAAGCCGCCGAAGTTCGACACGATCGACATCCATGTCCACGTGCCGGACGGCGCGACCCCGAAAGACGGTCCCTCTGCCGGTCTGGCCATGGTAACGTCGATCGTATCGGTGCTGACGCAGATCCCCGTCCGCAAGGATATCGCCATGACGGGCGAGGTGTCCTTGCGCGGCAACGCGATGCCGATCGGCGGGCTGAAGGAAAAGCTGCTTGCCGCCTTGCGCGGGGGCATCACGACCGTTCTGATCCCGCAGGACAACGCCAAAGACCTGCCCGAGATCCCCGATAACGTCAAAGCCGGTCTGACGATCATTCCGGTCAAACACGTCTCGGAAGTTCTGGAGCAGGCGCTGGTTCGCAAGCCTGAACCGATCGAATGGGACGAGGCGGCGGAAGAGGCCGCAGCCGCCGCGCTGAAGGCCGAGACCGGGCCAGAGGCCGCGCGGACCCACTGACCGCACGACCGGAAAGGCGCCCCAGCGGGCGCCTTTCTTTTTGTCTGCCGTGGCTTGACCTTCGGCCTGATCTGACGCGCTATGGGCGCGACTTCAGCACCGAAAGGCAGCCGCGCATGGCCCGCAAGACGACCACGACGACCGACGACGACACAACGGATATGCCGCCACCGCGCCAAGCGGCAGCGGCTGCCGGTGACATGCTCAAGAAGCCTGATCTTCTCGACGAAGTCGTGGCCCGCACCAATCTGCGCAAACGCGATGTGAAGCCCGCGGTGGAGGCGGCGTTGCTGATCCTCGGGGATGCGCTGGGCGCGGGCAAGGACCTTCATCTGCCGCCCTTGGGGAAGGTGCGTGTCGTCAGATCGAAGGATCTCGATGGCGGCGCGCGCGTGCTGACGATCAAGCTGCGGACCCCCAAGAACGCCAGCCTTGCCGGGCCTGACGGGTCGGACGACTAAGCGGCCTTGGCACATCCCGAACTCTACATTCTGCGCCACGGGGAAACCACCTGGAACGCCGAAAACCGCATGCAGGGCGAGCTGGACTCGCCCCTGACCGAAAAGGGCCAGGGGGACGCGCGGCGCCAGAGGGACATTCTGCGGTCGCGTGACCTGGCGGGCTTTGACTTTTTCACCAGTCCACAGGGCCGCGCGTTCCAGACAGCAGCGATTGCGCTATATGGGCTGGCGGGGGTGATCCGGACGGACGACCGCCTGCGCGAGATCGGGGTCGGTGACTGGTCCGGACGGCTGCGCGCCGAACTGCCGATGCCGAAAGGGCCGAACCCGTTGATTGCGCAATACGAAATGGCACCGAATGGCGAGGGCTTCGCCCGTCTCAAGACCCGTGTCCGCAGCTTTCTGGACGATCTGCGCGGGCCTGCCGTGATCGTCACCCACGGGATCACCGGCAGCATGATCCGCGGTCTTGTGATCGGCGAAAAGGCCCACCGCAACGTCAGCCCGCATGGCGGGCAGGGCAGTGTTTTCTGGCTGAAGGACGGCGAACAGGTGGTGCTGGAATAGGCGGCTAGTGCGGGGCCTCGACACCTTCGGCGACAAAGGCATAAACCTGCATGCGATGGTGGGTTTGTCGCATGCCCTTTGACCGCAGCGCCGCAAGGCAAGCGGCCAAACCCTCCTGTCCGTAGCGGTTCGGATGCGCTTCAAAGACAACTGCGCGGATGCCATCGAGGTCGGCATGGGTGAGAAAATCGAGTTCGGCCCCCTCGATGTCCATGATGATGACATCCGGTCTGAAGTCGGCTTTCACTTGCGTCCATGCGACCGTCGGAATTTCGATCTTGGGGTTTTCGGGCTTTCCGACCTTGTAGACTGAAGACCCCAAAAACGAGTTGTGGATGTGAAACGTGATGCTGTCCGGGCGATCCGGATTCGCGGTCAGCAGTTTGTTTTCTACCTTTGCCCGATCTCCGAGGCCGTTGATGTCATACAGTTTTTCCGTATGCGGGATCAGTTCGGGGTTTGCTTCAAAGCTGAGAAGTTGAAGCCGAGGCTTTTGTGACGCGGTAAAGCCGCCGACAAATCCGATCCCGGCCCCCATTTCGACGACATGATCGCCCTCGCGCGTTAGCTTGACGGCCAGCTTGCGTTCCGGCTTTTCGTAGTTGCCCTTTGAAATCTGGCGTGCAAGCTGCGGACCGACAAAGCGTGATTTCGGGATCTTCAGTCCCTCGAACTCTGCGACGATGTCTTGAGGGTCTTGAACCAACACTGCTTCGCCGCCTCTCGTTTTTTTTCAACACACTGGTGAAGGGGCGTGTAACACGCTGGACATTGATTTTCCAAGATCAATGCCGAAGGTCAGGCATCCGTGGCGCGCCCTGAAAGTCTTTGACGGTCGTCGTTTGCGAAATGGAAGAAAGTCGGAAAAGAGCTTCTTGCATCGCCCAGAAACTTCGCCTAAAGGGTGCGCTGTCGGGTGATTAGCTCAGTTGGTAGAGCGCTTCGTTTACACCGAAGATGTCGGGAGTTCGAGTCTCTCATCACCCACCACCCTGCACATCAGATCGAACATGGTGCCGTTTTGTGCGCCACCGCACAGGCTGTGCGGGGAATCGGCAAGTGATAACATGCCGCAAATGTCTTACGCTCGGGTTAACCAACCAAAGGAGCATGAGATGAGCTGGAACCCCGCACTCGACCCCGACTGTCCGACCGGTGATGCCGTCGATGCGATCGAGACGGTGATTGTCCCCCGCGCGCGCGATCTGGGCGGCTTCGAGGTGCGGCGCGCCCTGCCTGCGCCGCGCCGCCAAATGGTTGGTCCCTTTATCTTTTTTGACCAGATGGGCCCTGCGGAATTCCTGACGGGGCAGGGGATCGACGTGCGCCCGCATCCGCATATCGGGTTGGCGACGGTGACCTATCTGCATCGCGGATCGATCCATCATCGCGACAGTCTGGGGACCGATCAGTGGATCGAGCCGGGCGCGGTCAACCTGATGGTCGCGGGGCACGGGATCACCCATTCCGAGCGGATGGATGGCGCGGCGCTGCAAAAACCGCAAAGCCTGTTCGGCATCCAGTCGTGGATCGCCCTGCCGAAAGATGCCGAAGACGGGCAGGCTGCCTTTATCCATGCGCCGAAAGCGGACCTGCCGTTTCTGGAGGGCGAGGGGAAGAGGGCGCGCCTGATCCTGGGCGAGGCTTACGGTGTGCGCGCGCCGGTCGAAACCCCGTCCGAGATGTTCTATCTCGACGTCGTGCTGGACCCGGGCGCGAAGATCCCGATGCCCGACAACCACGAGGACCGTGGTGCCTATGTGCTTGAAGGCGAAGTGGGAATTGCCGGTCAGAGCTTCGATCAGGGCAAGATGATGGTGTTTCGCCCCGGCGACCGCGTCAGTCTGACGGCCGGTCCGCAGGGGGCCCGCGTGATGCTGCTGGGCGGTGCCACGATGGAGGGCAACCGCTATATCTGGTGGAACTTCGTGGCCTCGAGCAAAGAGAGGATCGAAGAGGCGAAAGAGGCATGGCGCAAGGGCGATTGGGAACAGGGCCGCTTTCAGTTGCCGCCCGGCGATGATGCGGAGTTCATTCCACTGCCTGAACGGTAATCGGGACCTGAGGGCGCAACGTCCCGCCTGCATCTTCGGCTGCGCAACGCCGAATCATGGTAAACGCGTTTGTTTGCTGGCTGACAGGGTGCCACCCTATGTACAGACCGCGTACACCGCGCGTATGGCTGGCGTATGCACAGCGATGGCAGGCGCGGGGCCTTAAGGCACCGGACGCTGCTCTTGGTTGCGAAACCGTTAATCCCGCCGTGGGGGCGAAAAAAAACGGTTGAAGCTGTCTTTTGCCGTTGACGGGACAGAGCACCACGATTATCCCGCACCTCA
>NZ_DAIPIW010000092.1:0-8855 GCF_036770585.1 Yoonia sp.
AGCCCGTCTAGCGTCCCAACAGCACCTCAGCGCCGCCAGTGAAGGGGGTTCTACGGATAACCTCGGGAAGCTGCAAGGGCTTTTTTCAAGAAAAATGCATTCCCGAACACCCGACAGAATAAACCGTAAAATCCCCATGTTTTATTGGGTCGATGGCTGCGCTTGCGCTCGCCCATCGCAGCCGACCAGAGCCGTAATCTGGCACGAAAAGCGATTCTCGTCAAAAGCTTTGAAGCAAGAGGCGAAGCGGCGCGACTCGACCGTGAATCGGTCGTGCCATGGTGCCCGCGGCCGGACTCGAACCGGCACGGCCTTGCGGCCAAGAGATTTTAAGTCTCCGATGTCTACCATTCCACCACGCGGGCACGGTGCCATTCCTAAGCGGCCCACCCGGGCGGGGCAAGCGGCGTTCAGAGATCGGTGCCCGGCGCTTCGGTGATCAAAGAGCGCTCGGTCAGCCAGGGATGCAGCGCGACGGCGGCTTTCAGGGCCTCTTGCGCCGCGTCGGTGCGGCCCAACTCGATCAGGGTCAGCCCTTTGCCGGAGAGCGCGCCGATATGGCGGGGGTCGATGGCCAGCGTCCGGTCCAGATCGGCGAGCGACTGTTCAAAGCGTCCGCCAAGGAAATAGGTGAAGGCGCGCTGATTGTAGCCTTCGGCATAGTCGGGGCAGTAATCCACCAGCCGGTCCAGTGCGGCGATTGATGCAAGGAAATCCCCGAAACGCCGCGCCGCGATGCCGCGATCCAGCAGCCCCTGCGCCGTGGCGTCGGGTGCGTCGAGCCAAATGTCCCAAAGGCCCGCATTATGCGGCGCGGCGCCCTGTTCGTTCGTCGCCGCCAGCAGGCCCGCGTAGTGGGCAGCCTTTTCGGCGCTGCGGTCGGGAACGGCGGGGCAGGTTTCGGCGAACGCCGGCGCCGCTGCGATCAGCAAGGGAAAGAACCATCTCATGACCCAAGATGTGAGCCGACTGGCCCTGCGGTCAAGCCCCGTCGCTGGCCATGCCGTCCTCTTTCACCGCCTGCATGGCCACATAGGTCGATGTATGCGCCACATGCGGCAGGGTCGAGATCTTCTCGGCCAGCACGCCGCGGTAGCCGGTCATGCCGTCGGTTCTGACCTTGAGAAGATAATCGAAGGCCCCGGCGATCAGGTGGCATTCCTCGACCTCGGGGATGGTGACCACGGACCTGTTGAAGGCGGCGAGGGCTGCCTCGCGCGTGTCGGATAGCTTGACCTCGACAAAGGCGACGTGGTTGCGCCCAAGCAGGATCGGATCATAGAGCGCGCGGTAGCCACGGATCACCCCTGCCTCTTCCAGCCTTTTCAGGCGCGCTTGGGTGGGGGACTTCGACAACCCGATCCGGCGGGCGAGCTCGGTCACGCTGATCCGGCCCTCTCCGCCGAGGATGTCGATGATCCTGCGGTCGAAACCGTCGAGATCAGAAGTCTTTTCGCCCATGAATCACATCCAATTCAGTCTGAACGGATTTGATCCTGCCAGAGGAAAGGCGAAATGACCAGTTGATTCCCGATATACTGGGACAAAGCTTTACGGAGTCTCTCATGAACACCCTCGCCGGACCTGATCTGCGCCTCGCCATCGACAGCGCCATGTATCGCGACGAAGCTGCCGCTGTCGCCGCCCTCGTCGATACCGCGGCCCTGTCGCCCGGCGACCGCGCCCGCATTTCGGATCATGCGGCGGCGCTTGTGCGGCAGATCAGGGCCAGCACCGATCCGGGACTGATGGAGGTGTTTCTGGCGGAATACGGTCTGTCGACCGACGAAGGCATCGCCCTGATGTGTCTGGCCGAGGCGCTGTTGCGGGTGCCGGATGCCGAGACGATGGACGACCTGATCGAGGACAAGATCGCGCCCTCTGATTGGGGCAAGCATCTGGGGCACTCGGCCTCGTCGCTGGTCAATGCCTCGACCTGGGCACTGATGCTGACGGGCCGTGTGCTGGATGACGACCAGCCGGGGATCACACGGCACCTGCGCTCGGCGGTCAAACGTCTGGGCGAGCCGGTGATCCGCACCGCCGTCGCCCGCGCCATGCGCGAGATGGGGCGGCAGTTCGTGCTGGGCGAAGATATCGGCAAGGCGATGAAACGCGCCGAAGGGATGCAGGCCAAAGGGTTCACCTACAGCTATGACATGCTGGGCGAGGCGGCGCGCACCGATGCGGATGCACGCGGCTATCATCTGGCCTATTCGCGCGCGATCAGTGCGATTGCCGAACACTGCACATCCGGCAGCGTGGCCGAGAATCCGGGGATCTCGGTGAAACTCTCGG
Source organism: Yoonia sp. (assembly GCF_036770585.1). Lineage (GTDB taxonomy): Bacteria > Pseudomonadota > Alphaproteobacteria > Rhodobacterales > Rhodobacteraceae > Yoonia. Next base: position 2,299 of record NZ_DAIPIW010000092.1, read on the forward strand.
CGCTGCATCCGCGCTATGAGGTGGCGCAGGAAGCCCGCGTGATGTCCGAACTGGTGCCGCGCGTGCGGGCGCTGGCGATGCTGGCGAAATCGGCGGGCATGGGCTTCAACATCGACGCCGAAGAGGCGGACCGGCTGTCGCTGTCGCTGGATGTGATCGCCGCCGTCCTCGCCGAACCGGCCCTTGCCGGATGGGAAGGCTTCGGCGTGGTCGTGCAGGCCTATGGGCAGCGCGCACCGCTGGTGATCGACCACCTGCACCGGCTGGCGGCGCGGTTGGATCGCAAGATCATGGTGCGCCTCGTCAAGGGCGCCTATTGGGACGCCGAGATCAAACGCGCGCAGGTGATGGGGATGACGGGCTTTCCGGTCTTCACCGCCAAGCATCACACCGACATCAGCTATATCAGCAACGCCCGCAAGCTGCTGGGGCTGACCGACCGCATCTACCCGCAGTTCGCCACGCATAACGCGCATACGGTTGCCGCGATCCTCGATCTGGCGAGGCAGATGGGGCGCGGCCCTGCGGATTTCGAGTTCCAGCGCCTGCATGGCATGGGCGAGACCCTGCACACCATCGTGCTGCAAAAGGAAAAGACCCGCTGCCGGATCTATGCGCCGGTGGGGGCACACGAGGACCTTCTTGCCTATCTGGTGCGGCGTCTGTTGGAGAACGGGGCGAACTCCAGCTTCGTCAACCAGATCGTGGACGAGGATGTGCCCGCGGATGTCGTCGCCGCCTGCCCCTTCGATCAGCTTGGCCATGACAGGCCGCTGACCAAGGGCCCGGACCTGTTCCAGCCCGAGCGGATCAATTCCAAAGGCTGGGATCTGACTCATGCCCCGACATTGCAGGAACACGCGCAGGCCAGCCACGCGTTCAAATCCGTCCAGTTCGGGGCGCACCCGCTGACCTCTTCCTGCCCGAAATTCGCCCGCCGCAGGCTTCAGGGCGCGCAACCGGTTCCGAACCCCGCAAATCCGGGCGATGTCGTGGGAAGGGTGCGCAACGCCACCGCCAAGGATATCGCCGATGCGCTGGACTCTGCAGCGCCTTGGGATGCGGATGTCGCGACCCGCGCCAAGGTCCTGTACGCGGTGGCGGATGCCTACGAGGCCAATGCCACCGAGCTTTTCGCCATCCTGACCCGCGAGGCGGGAAAATGCCTGCCCGATGCGGTCGCGGAACTGCGCGAGGCGGTGGATTTCCTGCGCTACTATGCGGCGCAGGCGAAACCTGACCAGCAGGCACGCGGGATCTGGACCTGCATTTCCCCTTGGAACTTTCCGCTGGCGATCTTCACCGGACAAATCGCGGCGGCCCTGGCTGCGGGCAATGCGGTGCTGGCCAAACCCGCCGAGCAGACACCACTGATCGCCATGCGGGCGGTGGAACTGATGCACGCAGCGGGCGTTCCGGTCGCGGCGATCCAGCTTTTGCCCGGCGGCGGCGATGTGGGGGCAGCCTTGACGGGTGACGCGCGGATTGCGGGCGTGGCCTTCACCGGTTCGACCGCGACGGCGCTGAAGATCCGTGCCAACATGGCCGCCCATTGCGCGCCGGGAACACCGCTGATCGCGGAAACCGGCGGGCTCAATGCGATGATCGTCGACAGCACCGCCCTGCCCGAACATGCGGTGCGCGATATCGTGAATGGCGCCTTCCGCTCGGCCGGACAGCGGTGCTCGGCGCTGCGGTGTCTTTATGTGCAGGAAGATATTTCCGAAAAGCTGCTGAAGATGCTGAAGGGCGCAATGGACGAGCTGAGTCTCGGTGATCCCTGGCTGCTGTCCACCGATGTCGGGCCGGTGATCGACGCGGCCGCGCATCAGACGATTGCCGACCACGTCGCCACGGCCAAGGCAGAGGGGCGGATCATTCACCAGATCAAGGCGCCTGCGCAGGGGCACTTCATCGCCCCGACGGCGATCCGTGTGAACGGCATTGCCGATCTGCAGCGTGAGGTCTTCGGCCCTGTCCTGCACATCGCCACCTTCAAGGCGCATCAACTGGATCAGGTGATCGCGGATATCAATGCCACCGGATATGGCCTGACCTTCGGGTTGCACACCCGCATCGACGACCGCGTGCAGACCGTGGTCGAGCGGATCAACGCCGGCAATCTCTACGTCAACCGCGACCAGATCGGCGCGATTGTCGGCAGCCAACCTTTCGGCGGAGAGGGCCTGTCGGGCACCGGCCCGAAAGCAGGCGGGCCGCATTATCTGCCGCGCTTTGCGGCACCTGCCGCTCCGCCTGCGGCAACCGACTGGAAGACGAATGCCGACATCTCTGCGCTCGGGTCCCGACTGGCCAAGATGGTGATGCCCGCTGGCAAACCCCCAACCGATCTGCCGGGGCCTACGGGTGAATCGAACCGCCACAGCCTGCATCCGCGCGGGCCGGTGCTTTGCCTCGGGCCGGGGCCCGAGGCTGTCGCCGCTCAGATCGCGGCGGTCGAGGCTTTGGGCGGTGCGGCTGTCGGCGCGGATGGCGCCGTCACGGCGGATGCGCTGGCAACGTTTTCCCCGCTGGGCGTGGTGTTGTGGTGGGGCGATGCCACGCTGGGGCGCGCCTACGAAGCCGCACTTGCGCAGCGCAAGGGGCCGATCACCGCACTTGTCACTGCGATGCCCGATACCGCCCATGTCATGCACGAACGCCATGTCTGCATCGACACGACGGCTGCGGGCGGAAACGCCGCACTTCTGGCCGAGGTCGCGGGCTGACGCCCACTTGACCACCTGCACAAGTTAAGGGACGGTCGCGGTATGTTTCCCATCCGCGACCACAATCCCTCGTCCCGCGTGCCTTATGTCACGATCGGGCTGATCGTGATCAATGTGCTGATCTATCTTTGGGGACTGGGGGCGCTGGATAACAACCGTGCCCTGTCGCAGTTCTATTTCGACTATGCGCTGCTGCCCGTCCGCCTGACCAATGGCGAGAATTACCCGGCGCTGGTCACCTCGATCTTCCTGCATGGCGGGTTCATGCATCTGGCGGGCAACATGCTGTTTTTGTGGATCTTCGGTGACAACCTCGAAGACGAGATGGGGCACCTGCCCTTCCTGTTGTTCTATCTGGCCAGCGGCGTCGGGGCGAGCCTTGCGCAGGTGGTGGGCGATCCCTACTCGGCCGTTCCGATGGTCGGCGCATCCGGGGCGATTGCCGGGGTCATGGGTGGGTATCTGCTGCTTTTCCCCAAAGCGCGGGTGGATGTGCTGCTGATCCTGATCATCTATATCAGGGTCTTTCCGATCCCCGCATGGATCATGCTAGGCATCTGGTTCGGCATCCAGATCGTCAGCGGTGTCAGCGTCGACACATCTGGCGGCGGTGTCGCCTATTGGGCCCATGCGGGCGGATTCGTGATCGGGCTGGTGCTGACGATCCCGCTTTGGCTGAAAGAGGGCGGGCCTGCGTTCTGGCGGCGCACCGACGGGCATCCGCCGCATCCAGACGCGGTCTATACGCGCAGCGCCGTGCCCACCGTTCGCCGCAAGCGTTAGCCGTTGTTGCGGATCACCTTGGCGAAAGTATCGAAGATCGGCGCGTTCGCGCAGATGACCGCGCCGTCATTCAACAGATCACCGTCCTTCTGCAGGGGTTCGACGATCCCCCCCGCCTCGCGCACGATGACGATCCCTGCGGCCAAGTCCCAGGCGTTCAACCCGCGCTCCCAGAATCCGTCATAGCGGCCCGCCGCCACATAGGCGAGGTCGAGCGCTGCGGACCCGAATCGGCGCACACCGGCGCAAGCGGGCATCAGGCGCGCAAGGTCCTGCAAGGTGGCGGGCAGGTCGGGACGGCCGCCGAAAGGCACGCCGGTTGCGAAGATGCTCTCGATCATCTTGTGACGGCCCGAAACCCGCAGGCGGCTTTCGTTCAGCCATGCGCCGTTGCCTTTTTCGGCGTAGAACATCTCGTCCTTGACCGGATCGTAGATCACCCCCGCAATCACCTGCCCCTTGTGTTCGAGCGCAATCGAAACAGCCCAATGCGGCAGGCCGTGCAGAAAGTTGGTGGTGCCATCCAGCGGGTCGACGATCCAGCGGCGGGTCGGGTCCTCACCCGCGATCTCGGCGTCTTCTTCGCCCAGAAAACCGTAGGAGGGGCGCGCCGCCATCAGGTCTGCGCGGATCTGCGCCTCGGCGGCCTTGTCGGCGCGGCTGACGAAGTCGCCGGGACCCTTGACGCTGACCTGCAGGTTCTCGACCTCGCCGAAGTCCTTGAGCAAACCGCGCCCCGCCTTGCGGGCGGTTTTCATCATCACGTTCAGGTTTGCGCTGCCAGCCATTTGCCACGTCCTAGGTCCTTGGATCAGGGGCGGCGTATAGGACGCCCTTTGCAGGGTGGCAAGGGCCTAGCCGCGTTGCAGCTTGACCGCTTCCTGTCGGGCCAGACGGATCAGATGGGCCATGTAGGGACGGCTGGTATCCTCGCTGCGTGTCGCGGCGTAAAGCCTGCGGGTAATCCCCCCTTGCGTCAGCGGGCGCGTGACATAGTCGGAACTGTAACGCACCTGCCTGACGACCCAGTCCGGCAGCACCGCAACGCCCCGGTTCGAGGCGACCAGCAACAGGATCACGGCGGTCAGTTCCACCTGTCTGACCTCGGCAGGTTCCACCTTGGCCGGTGTCAAAAGCTGCGAGAAGATGTCAAGCCGCGCGCGATCGACCGGATAGGTGATCAGGGTCTGACCCCGGAAATCCTCGGGTTCGATAAAGTCTTTCCCGGCTAGCGGATGCGACGACGAGGCCACGAAAACCGGTTCATAGTCGAAAAGCGCCGTGAAATCCGTCTCGGGCAGATCCTCGGGGTCGGAAGAGACCACCAGATCGACCTCTTCCTTGCGCAAAGCCGGCATCGCGTCGAAGGCAAGGCCGGGGCGGATGTCGACATCAACCTCGGGCCATGCCTTGCGGAACTGTTCAAGCACGGGGAACAGCCATTCGAAACAGGCATGACATTCGATGGCGATATGCAGACGGCCCGCCTTGCCTGCGACAAGGCCCGAGAATTCCGCCTCGAGTGCTGCCACCTGCGGCAGGATCGCTTCCGCGGCCGCCAGCATCTTCATCCCCGCCGAAGACAGGCGCAGCGGTTTGGACCGGCGCACGAACAGCTCGATCCCCGCCTGATCCTCGATCCCCTTGATCTGATGCGACAGCGCCGACTGGGTGATGTTCAACTGGTCCGCCGCACGGGCCAGCCCGCCGGTATCGTGGATCGCCTTGATCGTGCGCAGGTGCCGGAACTCGATATGCATATGTGAGCAGACCTCATGACCTTGGTGAAGTTTATGAATTTGCCTCATTTCAATAAAGCTGGTCAAACCGCAAGGCAACAAGAGGTTTCATCATGCCAGCACCGACCGTATCCTTCGAATTCTTCCCGCCGAAATCGCTTCAGGCGTCATTCCGTCTGTGGGATTGCGTCAATACGCTTGCCCCGCTGGACCCGACCTTCGTTTCGGTCACCTATGGTGCGGGCGGCACGACGCGGAAGCTGACGCATGAGGCGGTCGAGGCGATCCATACCAACACCGGCCTGAATGTCGCGGCCCACCTGACCTGTGTCGATGCGACCAAGGCAGAGACACTCGACATCGCGGATGCCTACGCGAAGGCGGGCGTCAAGGAAATCGTGGCCCTGCGCGGGGACGCCCCCAAAGGCGACGCCAAGTTCACGGCTCACCACGAAGGTTTCGCCAGTTCCATCGACCTGATCGAAGCCTTGGCCGAGACGGGCAAATTCAACATCCGCGTGGGCGCCTATCCCGAAAAGCACCCCGAGGCTCTGGATCAGGCCGCCGATATCGCCTTCCTGAAGCGCAAGATCGACGCGGGCGCGACCTCGGCGATCACGCAGTTCTTTTTCGAGGCCGAGACCTTCTTTCGCTTCCGCGACCTTTGCGTGAAGGCCGGGATCGACGCGCCGATCATCCCCGGCATCCTGCCCATCGAAAGCTGGGGTGGTGTGCAGCGCTTTGCCCAAGCCTGCGGCACGCATATTCCGCAGGTCATTCGCGACGGTTTCGCCAATGCCGAAAAGACCGGCACGACCGAGCTTCTGGCGACCGCCATCGCGACCGAGCTTTGCGACGACCTGTTGCAGGGCGGCGTGGATCACCTGCATTTCTACACGCTGAACCGGCCCGAACTGACACGCGACATCTGTCATGCGCTTGGCGTGACGCCGAATGTGCGGTTGCAAAACGTCGCCTGACACGGCAAGCCTCGGGGCGTCAAAGCCAGAGGCCGCCATGTTCACCGCCACGTCACCGCAAGAGATGCCAGACCACGACACCCTGCTTTCGATGTCGGGGCTGGATTTCATGCTGGCGATGAAAGCGGGCCGGATCAGCCGCCCGCCGATTTCCGCACTGATGGCCTATACGCTGGAAGAGGTCGCTGAAGGCCGTGTCGTCTTTCGCGGCACGCCGGAATTCCAGCACACCAACCCGATGGGCGGTGTGCATGGCGGCTGGTATGGGACTTTGCTGGACAGTTGCATGTCCTGCGCGGTGATGACGATGACGCCCAAAGGCTCGG
>NZ_DAIPIW010000093.1:0-8839 GCF_036770585.1 Yoonia sp.
TCCTCGCCGATCTTGCGCAGGGCGGGCAATTGCACGGCCATGCCCATGATGGAATCAAGCGCCTGATTGACAGGCGGTTTGTCGGACCCGCCCGACCCATTGCCTGACCCGTTGCCATTCAGCCCCGAAATCTGGTGGATGCGGATCGTGTCGATCTTTTCGGCGGGCTTGACCATTTCGGCCACGATGCCGGGCAGGGCCTGCAGGCGCGCCAGTTCGATGCGCATCTTGACGATCTCGTCGCTGAGCACGTTTTCCGCACCCGCAAGCGCCTGATTGCCTTCGGCCTGTGCCAGAAGCTCGGCCTTGATCGCCTCGGCGCGGATCTTGATCGCCTCTGCCTCGGCACGGGCTTCTTCCAGACGGGCACTGGCACGGTCCTCGGCGGCGGCGCGTTCGGCGGCCGCGGCAAGCCTGATCTTGGTCGCTTCGCGTTCGGCCTCGCGCGCGGCGTCGATCAGCGCGATCTGCTTGATCCGCTCGGCCTCGGCCACGGCGCGGGCGGTAACGATCGCTTCGGAGGCTTCGGCGGCTTCGGCACGGGCGCGGTCGGCGCTAGCGCGCGCCTGGCTTTCCTTTTCGGACTTTTCGGCGACGATGATCTGGCGTTCCTGTTCGGCCACTTCCAGCGCACGGTCGCGGTTGATCTCGGCGGCGCGGATCGTCTGGTCGCGCGCGATCTCGGCGCTGCGGATCGATTCCTCTTGCGCGATGCGGGCGCGCTCGATCTCGCGCTGGGCATCGGCACGGCGCTGGGCAATCTCGGATTCCTGTGCCGCGCGCAAGGTGGCGACCTCGGCCTCGCGGGCGATGCGGGCGGTCTGTTCGTCGCGGTCGATCTCGAGTTTGGTGCGTTCGGCGTTCATCGCAGAGCGACGGACGTTCACATCGGCCTGTGCCTCGATTTCGGCGCGTTCCATCTTGGATTTCGCGATCACCTCGGCCAGCTTGCGCATACCGACCGCGTTGAAGGCGTTGTTTTCATCCAGTGCTTCGAACGGAGTCTGGTCGAGTGCGGTCAGCGAGACCGATTCCAGCATCAGACCGTTTTTCAGCAAATCCTCGCTGACGGCACTTTGCACCTGCTGGACGAATTCGGCGCGGCTTTCGTGCAATTCGTCCATCGTCAGCTGCGCCGCCACGGCGCGCAGACCGTCGATCAGCTTGCCTTCGATCATCTCGCGCAGCTGGTCGATGTGGAAGGTGCGTTCGCCCAAGGTCTGGGCGGCGCGGCTGATGCCTTCCTCGTTGGCCATGACCGAGACGTAGAATTCCACCCCCACATCGACACGCATCCGGTCGCGGGTGATCATCGCCGCCTCGCCGTTGCGGGTGACCTCTAGGCGCAGCGTCTTCATGTTGACCTGCCGGACCTCGTGCAGCAGCGGAATGACGATCGTGCCGCCATCCATGATGATCCGCTTGCCGCCGGACCCTGTCTTGACCAGCGCGATTTCGCGCGTCGTGCGCCGGTACAGCCGCGCGATGATCAGGGCGGTCAGGACCAGAAGGCCCAGAATGACGCCGATGATGACCAGAAATTCGTTAAGGGGCATGTCGAAATCCTTTTCTAAGGGTAGCAGGGGAAATCAGAGCTGGCTCAGCGCCACGATACGGAACTTGCCGCGGTCAGGGCCAAGCCGGATACGCAGGACGAGCACGTCGGTGCCGGCGGGTATTGCGTCATTGGCATCAAGCGGTTCGGCGCGGATGAAATGGAAATTGCCGTATCCGTCCAGCACGCGCACCTCGGCGGGGGCGTTGCGCCGCGCGGTGCCTTGGCTGACGACCCCCTGACGGCGGTTCAGCATCGCATCCGACCGGACCGATGTTTCCGTTTTCGGAATGAGCCGCGCCAGCAGGCCGCCATAGGCGCGGGCAAACCAGACCCCGATCACCCCCGCAGGCAGCACGGCGACCAGCGCAGGCAGTGGCGCGCCGATGATGTTGGCGGTCACGCTTTGCAGCACATAGCCCGACAGCCCGAACCCCGCGAGCAAGGCCGCAAGCCAGATCAGGACCGGCACCTTGCCGAGGCCCAAAGCATCCGCAACCCCGCCGCCAGTGGGGGCTGGTACAGGTGTGTCCCCGTTCCCAAGATCAAGATCGGCGGGATCAAGGCCGCCCATGTCGATCTTGCCGAGGTCCGGCAGATCGTCGAGGTCGAACCCCGGGTCAAAGCCTGCGGGCGCGTCAAGGTCGACATCCTCGCCGCCGCTGCCCAGGACGCTGCCGCCCATGACGAGCGCTGCGATTTCCAAAAGCAACAGCCCTGCCAACAGCCCCAAGGCGATCGAAAACGGGACCACCGCGGGCGACAGCAGGAAATCAAGCATCAACAGACCAGTTCAGCGTCAAGGACAAGTAGCGCAACGCGATCATTCGCGGCTTGGAAAGAGTGCCTGCAACCTTGAGAAACATCAATCCGGTTTTGGCATCGCTCCGGTCGAATACGGCATCGCGATGTCGCGGCGGTCTATTCACTCTTTGAATTCGCGCAAACGCCGGTGTAGGTCAACGAGGTGCAGCCCAAGGAGACGCCCATGCCCGTGCCATTCCATTTCGCCTATCACGTCACTGATCTGGACGAGGCGCGCGCGTTCTATACCGGCGCGCTGGGGGCCGTCGAAGGCCGGTCCACCGAGACATGGGTCGATTTCGATTTTTATGGCCACCAGTTGAGCCTGCATCTGGGCGAACCTTTCGCCAATGCCCCGACCGGCAAGGTGGGCGATCACATGGTGCCGATGCCGCATTTCGGCGTGGTGCTGCCGCTGGACGACTGGACCGCGCTTGCGGGTCGTCTGGAAGAGCGGCAGACCGATTTCATCCTTGCCCCCTCGGTGCGGTTCAAGGGCGAGCCGGGCGAGCAATGGACGATGTTCTTCCGCGACCCTTCGGGCAACCCGATCGAGATCAAGGGGTTTGCTGCGGAAAATGGCGTTTTTGCAAAGGGGTAAGCCCCGGAAGCTGCCGGCCCTGCCTTGTGCGGTTGTTGAGTGGATTGTTCGATGAAGACGGTTTTTCTGGTCCGGTGTCAGGCCTTCGATAGAATGGCGCGCAATGTGGCGACGTCCTTGTCGGACGCCGGCGCGGATGTCGTTGTGGTCGTGGACGAACGCAACGCGGTGGCCGACACGGCTCCCTTTCCCAAGATCAGCTTGAATGATGCCGAACTGGCGGCGCTGGATTTGCAGGACCTGCCACCCGACTGGGGCTGGCTGTGCGGAGATGTGTGGTACTACGCCGCGCGCCGGCATCTGCCCGAGGCAACGCATTTCTGCTTGGTTGAATCGGATGTTGCCTTTTCCGCCGACGCGGCCGCGCTGTTTGTGGATGCTGTTGGGTCTCACCCGTCGGATGTGCTGGCTGCGGCACTCGGACCAAAAGACACTGCGCCGCTCTATTCGCGTGGATTGCAGGCGCTGGGGTTCGATCCGCAGATCGGCTGTTATTTTCCAGTCACCCGCTGCTCTGCCGCCGCGATTGACTGGATGCTTGACCTGCGCCGCCGGAGCATTGCCGCCGGAGTTGCCTCACTCGTGAATGACGAGGCCATCCTGTGCGCTGCGACGCAGACAGATGAATTTTCCGCAATGTCGTTGGACGACCTGCTGCTGGACCTTTTTTCACGTAGGACCTTCAGCACCAATCCGCCGCATCTTGCCGAGGCCGTTCACCGCTATACCGCGCGTGCAGGGATTTATCATCCTGCGATTCCGCTTGATCTGGTTTTGGCCCGGATTGCCACAGGCGACCGGGGTTATTCGCGCCATCGTATGCGGCGTGTGCTGCGAGGCGCGACCGCAGCTGAAGGCGATTTGATCTTGCAGGCGCTTGATGCCGCCGCAGCAAACGCGCCGCGTTTCGCCGTACTGGCGCGCGCGCTTGGGCTGCACGACCCGATCACCGTACTCGACATCAGAGCCAATCCCCTGATCGAGGGGGCCGCCCCCTATGTGCCATTGTTGCGTGCGGGCCTTGCCGCTGTTTTCGGCTTCGAGCCTCAGGCGGCGGCCTTGGCTGCGCTCAACGCGCAGAAATCCGACGCGGAAACCTATTTCCCCGATGCCGTGGGCGACGGCACAGTTGCAACGCTGCATCTGTATGCCGCGCAAGGCTTTACCTCGCTTTTCCCGATCGATGCGGACAGCGCGCGGTATCTGGGCTTTGGCAGAGGCGCCAATCTTGCGGGCACCCTCGACCTTGTCACCCGCCGGTTGGATGATATCGCCGAAATCCCGCCTGTTGATCTGCTCAAGATCGACGTGCAGGGGGCGGAAACGCAAATCATCGCGCATGGCCGCGAAAAACTGGCACAGGCGCTGGTGGTCATCACCGAAATGCGCATGTTTCCGATCTATCAGGGCGAGCCGCGCTTCGGCGATCTTGCGGCGGAACTGCACGGGCAGGGGTTCGAATTCTTGCGCTTTGCCTCGCTCAAACATGTGGCGCTGTCGCGCAGGCATCGTGGCAGCCTGCGCCGGTCCGAATTCGCGCAGGCGGTGGATGGCGATGCGATCTTCGTGCGTGACCTGCGCAACATGGCGACATTCGACGACGCCAGCCTGAAGAAACTGGCCGTGATCGCGGATGGCGTGATCGACAATGCCGACCTCGTGGTCAGCGTGCTTGAAGTGCTGGAGGATCGCGGCGCTATCCCCACGACGCTGATCCCCGATTATCTGGCGCGTCTGCCTGCGGGCAAACGGCGCTGACATTAGCCGCAGCGCGGAACCCCGGACCTGCGCTCGACGTTGAGCGCGTGCCGTCATGCGATGAAAAGAGACAGGAATGCTGCAAGAGATCTGGACCACCATTGCGGGCGAATTCGCCGACCTTCCCGACCTGGCCACAATCACCATCATCACGCTGCGGCTGCTGATTGCCGCAGCCTTGGGCGGCGTGCTGGGCTATGACCGCGAGCGCAAGGCCAAAAGCGCCGGCGTGCGCACGCATATGCTGGTCGCTGTTGGGGCGGCGCTGTTCGTGATCGGGCCGATGCAGGCGGGCATGGAAATTGCCGATATGTCGCGCGTCCTGCAAGGCATCGTGCAGGGCATCGGGTTTCTGGGGGCAGGGGCCATCATCGTGCGGTCCTCGCGCCATCAGGTCGAAGGCCTGACAACCGCCGCCAGCATCTGGGCAACGGCCGGCATCGGTGTCATCGTCGGGCTGGGGCTGGAGGCGACGGCCGTCCTGTCGACGGCGGTCGTTCTGATCATCTTGTCGGTAATGCCGCTGGTCGTGCCGCGCGCGGTGGTCGAGGACGTGCACGACACAGACCCGCGCCACTAGGCCCGTTCCACGCCGTCAGGGGGCGTTGGCGGGCGGGGTGCCGCTCGGTCCAGAATCAGTCTGTTCGTCACCCGTCTGGTCCTCGTCCTCAACTATTACAGCAGGGTCGTCCGCGACTTCTTGGGTCACGGCCCCCGAAAAGATCAGGAACAGCACCAGAAGGATGAACCCGATCGGGATCATCGCATAGATCAGGCTGCGCGGTATCCCGCGCGTGGCTTTGGGGTCTTGAGGCATGGTCGCTCCCTTCGGGTTGTGCCCTCTTAACGCCCGAAAGCTGCGACAGTTCCGACTGGTGCGGGGAACCATCGCGCGGCGGGGGCGTTCAGCCTGCAAAGGGACTGCACCACACCCCTGCGCACCCAAGGAGAGCCTTGTCGATGGACAGGATTTACTGCGGCCCACCGCCGCTGCCCGATCAGCTCTGGACAAGCTGGAACTTTGATCCGCCGCTGCTGGTGGCTTTGGCCGTCATGGCGTGGCTGTTGCGGCGCAACCCCGCAGGGATCGCGGCGGTTTTTGTGCTGATCGTTGCCTTTGTCTCGCCGCTCTGCGCCCTCTCGGCAGCGCTGTTCTCTGCGCGTGTTGTGCATCATGTGCTGCTGGTCGCTGTTGCCGCCCCCTTGCTGGGCTGGGGCTTTCGCGGCAGCTTCCGGTCGGGGCCGGGCCTACCGTTTGGCGTGGCGACGGCGGTGCTTTGGGGCTGGCACCTGCCTGCGGCCTATGATGCGGCGCTGTCGCATGTCGCGGTCTATTGGGTGATGCAGATTTCCCTTCTGGCAAGCGCTCTCTGGTTCTGGCGGGTGGTTTTCGCCCGCGACGGCGCGCCTGTGCTGCAACTGGTCTATATCATCGCGAACTTTGGCCAGATGGGGCTGTTGGGGGCGATCCTGACCTTTGCACCCTCGGCGCTTTACGAAGTCCATGCGGTTGCCCCGTTCGATTGGGGGATGTCGCCGCTGCGCGACCAACAACTGGGCGGGCTGATCATGTGGGTGCCTGCGGGCCTGCCCTATGCGGTGGCCGTCGTCGTCATGGCGCGCCAAAGCTGGTCCCGGCTGCGGGGTGATCTGTCGTGGTAGAGTGGATCATGACGCTGGTCCCGATCTTCAAATCGGTCCATATCGCGGCGCTGTTGATCTGGTGCAGCGGGCTGTTGATCCTGCCCGTGATGCTTGCACGGCATGAACCGGCGATCGGTGCGGATGATTACACCCATATCCGGCGCGCGGCGCATATCACCTATACGCTTGTCGTAACGCCCGCAGCGGTTGTCGCGGTGATCGCGGGCACCTGGCTGATCTTTCTGCGCGAGGTTTTCGTGCCGTGGTTCTATGCCAAGATGGTCTTTGTCGCGATCCTAGTCGCCCTGCATGCGTGGATCGGGCACATCTTGGTGCTGACCGCCGAAGAGCCGACCGAACACACGCCCCCGTCGCCGGTGATCCCGACAGGGGGGGTGCTGCTGGCCGTCATCGCGATCCTGTGTCTGGTGCTGGCCAAGCCGGCGGCGGACTGGCTCGAGATGCCGGACTGGCTTCTCGAGCCGCGCGGCTACGATTTCCCCTTCGATGTGCCCAGTTGATAGTCAAAGACGAGCTTGCCGCCATGCCAACCCGTGAACATCACCATCAGCACGCAAAGCCCCGACAGCAGGATGCCGTAGGGCAGCACTGCGGATTCGAAACCCGACAGCCTGTGACCCCAGTTCGCCCCGAGGGCGGCGAGCAGCGTGACCGCGATGATGAAATGCGTCCAGGCGGGTGCGCGTGCGCGGATGCCCGAAACCAGCAGCAATTCGGCCGTCCCCGAGATGCCCGCGAACATGCCCAGCAAAAACCCTGTGCCCGCCGCCCAGACCGCGGCCCGCGCCCAGAAGATATCGCCCGTCAGCCAATAGAACACATCCGCACCGAAGGTGCAGAAGGTCAGCGCAACGGGAAAGGCAACGCTCATGGCGTGGATCGGGTGGCCAGCAAGGGCGATCCGCGATTCCGTCTTGTTGAAATCCGGCAATGCGCCAATCGGGTCAATCAGCTCGTCCGCTTCGTTTTCGACTTTGTCATCAGGCATGTGTCACTGGCTCCTCGGGGGTTGATCCTTGCGACAACGCTTTTGGCGCTGAATGGTTGCGATGGTGCGACATCGACGCTGCAAACGGCCGGTCCTGCCGCCCGTGTGATCGCCGATCTGTGGTGGGCCATGCTGGTGGGCGCCGTCCTGATCTTTGTGCTGGTCATGGCCTTGGTGGTGCTGGCCTTCGTGCGGCGCAGACCGGACGTGGCCGCTGACGAAGGCGGGCAGGTGCGGGTCTGGATCATCGCGCTTGGCCTTGCTTTTCCGATGGTCGTGCTGGCGGTGCTGCTGGGCTTCGGGCTGGTCATCGGTGAGCGGTTGTTGCCCCGCGATGATGCCACAGTCGTGCAGGTCGGCGCAGAGGGCCAGCGCTGGGTCTGGACCTTCAGCTATCAGGATGCGCCGGGCCGCGTGACCGAGGATATCCTGCACATTTCCGCAGGCCAGCCCGTGGACGTGTCCATCACCACAGCCGATGTGATCCACAGTTTCTGGGTGCCGCGCCTTGCCGGCAAGCTCGACGCCATTCCTGGCCGCGCCAACGTGCTGCGGATCGAGGCCGATGCGCCGGGCGATTATCAGGGGCTGAGCGCGGAATTCAGCGGCGAAAACTATGCCACCTTCGGGTTCACCGTCAGGGCCCATGACGCGGCCGGATGGGCCGATTTTATCACAGGCGAGACCGAGTGAACGTCGTTGCACGCCATCGCAAGCTCGATGCCATCTGGGCATCAGAGCGGGGTTTCCGGGGCTGGTTTTCCACCGTGAACCACACCGATCTGGGGCGGATGTTCCTTGTCACCTCGTTCTTCTTCTTCATCGTCGGCGGCATCCTTGCGATGCTGATCCGCGCGCAGCTGGCGACGCCGCATTCGGCCTTTGCGGGACCAGAGATCTATAACCAGATCTTCACGATGCACGGGACGATCATGATGTTCCTCTTCGCCATCCCCGCGTTCGAGGGGCTGGCGATCTATCTTCTGCCCAAGATCCTTGGCACCCGCGATCTCGCCTTTCCGCGCCTGACGGCCTATGGCTATTGGTGCTATGTGTTCGGCGGGTTGATGCTGCTGGTGTCGATGCTGCTGGGGATCGCGCCCGACAGTGGCTGGTTCATGTATACGCCCCTGTCCAATGCGATCTATTCGCCCGGCATCAACACCGATTTCTGGCTGATCGGGATCACCTTCGTTGAGATTTCAGCCATCGCTGCTGCAGCCGAGATTTGCGTGTCGATCCTGAAATTCCGCGCCCCCGGCATGACGCTGGCGAAAATGCCGATCTTTGCATGGTATGCGCTGGTCACGGCGCTGATGATCCTGACGGGGTTTCCGCCGCTGATCCTTGGCTCGATCCTGCTGGAGGTCGAACGCGCCTTCGGCTTTCCGTTCTTTCAGGTCGAACTGGGCGGTGACAGCTTGCTGTGGCAGCACCTGTTCTGGCTGTTCGGGCATCCGGAGGTCTA